>NZ_QROQ01000034.1:0-20358 GCF_003475115.1 Collinsella sp. AF37-9
AGGCGGGGCATGCCCCGCCTCTTACACCACATCTCTGCGCGCTACCCGGCTCCAAGGGGTCGTGGACAAAAAGGGGCAAATATGAGTACTGTTACCATTTTAGTAGCAGGCAAAACCACCCAAAATGACGTCCGAGCGACCCCTACAACCCCCTAAAGCAGCCAACCTGACTGGTTTAAGACATATTGGAGCCAATTTTAATGAACATACTATCGGCTATGTCCATTATCTCCTTGGATGTAAATGCTATTCACTTAGCAACAGTACTCATATTTGGCATTTTTTGTCCACTGCCATATAACTAATGCCCTATAGCGGGCAAAAAACAGGCCGCAGTCCATCGCTGCGGCCTGTTCGGAAGCAAAAGTGGGCGCTAAGCGCTGTAACCCATCGCCTGCAGGACAAACATGACGACCGTGAGCACCGTAATCACGGCGATAGTCGCCCACGTGAGCACGTTCCACACGCGGCCGTTGCGGTTGGCGCCCATAATGTGACGGTCGGCGGCGATAACCACTTGGAACACCAGAACCACGGGCAGTAGCACGCCATTGATGACCTGCGAGGTCATCATAATCTGGAACAGATCGACGCCGGGCATAAGCACCAGCACGGCAGAGATACCGATGATGGCCGTAATGATGCCGCGATAGACCGGGGCCTCGTCCCAGCTGCGATCGGCACCGCGCTCCCAGCCAAATGCCTCGCAGATAGCGCTCGACGTAACGCCCGGCAGCACGCAGGCAGCCAAGAAGCTCGCCGCGACCAGGCCCGAGGCAAACAGTACCGTAGACCACTGGCCCGCGATGGGCTCCAACGCGCGGGCAGCATCGGCAGCATCGCTAATCTGAATACCCGCCGGGAACAACACCGTGCCGGTCGTGATGATAATAAAGCCGGCAATGATATCGGCAGCGATCGAGCCGCTCACGGTATCAATACGCTGCAGCACGATGTCGTCCTCGCCCGCGTTCTTATCGACCACGTTGTTCTGCGCCAAGAAAATCATCCACGGCGCGATGGTGGTACCGATCGTTGCGACCACGAGCGACACGTAGCTGGGGTCATTTTGAATGTTAGGCACGACCAGGTCGACCGCGACCTCACCCCAGTTGGGGCCAGCCATAAACGCGGCGACGATATAGGTCACGAACACGCAGCTCACCAGCAGCAGAATCTTCTCGATGCGCTGGAAACTACCCGACATCGTAAGCATCCACACCAGCAGCGCCACCAACGGCACCGAGATGCTCGCCGGCACGCCAAAGAGGGCAAGGCCGCTCGCAATACCCGCAAACTCCGAAATGGTCACAGCCGTGTTGGCAATCAGCAGCGCCGCCATGGCCAGTACGCTCTTGCGCACGCCAAAGCGCTCGCGAATGAGCGACGCCAGGCCCTTACCCGTGACGCATCCGCAGCGCGCCGCGGTCTCCTGCGTCACGATAAGCAGTACGGTCATGACGGGAAGCATCCAGAGCATCTTGTAACCATAGCTGGCGCCCGCACTGGAATACGTGGCGATACCGCCGGCGTCGTTACCCGAAAGCGCCGCCAGCAGACCGGGGCCCATAGCGCCAAAGATGGCGGCGATGGTCAGCTTTTGCTTGGCGCTCGCCTTTTGCTTCGTGTTTTGCACGCGACCACCTAACCCATGACTGACATGGTGAGCAGCACCGCGGCGATGCAGTACGCCACACACGAGATCATGACGGCAATGACGTTCATGGCGGTGCCCGACGTGTTGAGGTCATGCTCGTCACGCCAGAACAGCACCATCAGGTAAATCACGGCACTCATGTTGCCAACCAGGCAAATGATGGCAGCGATATTAAAACACCCGGTAAAGAGTTGCTCCTCAAACATGGACGCATCGGGGAACGCAGCGGTGCGCACCAGCTGGGAGCACAGGTAGGTCACGAGTGACAGAATCAGGCCCATGCCCGTGCTCTGGAAGAAGAACCCCAGATACGGCTTGGGCTCGTCGTCGTGACCGTCATACTCCAGGAAGTAGTTCTTGACGAACGACACCATGCGCGAGGCCGCCAGCAGCACGAGCGGCATGGCGCACATGGGGAACACCACCAGATGCGCGGAGCCGAGCGCCGTTCCCAGCACGGTCGCCATGATGCACGACGCGATGCCCCATACAACAACCCAGTACTGGCGATGCACGAACCAGCTGAGCACGTTCGTCGAGTCGTCGGACGCGCTGTCACCCGAGCCGACACCAGCGATCTGCAGGTCCTCCTGATGCTCCTCGGCGATAACGTCCATGGCGTCGTCGAAGGTTACGATACCCAGGATGTGGCGGTTCTCGTCGCAGACGGGGATAGCGACCAGGTCATACTTGGTCATCTCGTCCGTTACGTCTTCCTGGTCCTCGTCGGGCGACACGTAGACCAGGTCGCGATAGGCCAGCTGACCCAGCGTGGCGTCGCGATCGGCTACGATCAGCGTTCGCAGCGAAAGCACACCGGTCAGCATGCCGCTCGGATCCTCGGTATAGACGTAGTAGACGCTCTCGAAGTCCTCGTCGAGCTCGCGAATCGCCTCGATGGCGTCACCGACCGTTGCCGTGGCAGGCAGGGAGACAAACTCCGAGGTCATGATGCGGCCGGCGGTGTTGTCCTCATACCCCAGCAGGTTACGAATCGCCTTCTCCTCCTTGACGCCCATCAGGCGCAGGAGCTTCTCGGCCTTCTCGTAATCAAGCTCGTCGATCAGGTCGGCAGCGTCGTCCGGGTCCATCATGGCCAGCATCGACGATGCGTCCGTGTCGGACAGGCCCTCGAGCATCTCGGTCATAAGCTCGTCGTCATCGAACTCCGAGATAGCTTCGGCTGCCTGGGCGGTATCGAGCTGCGCAAACACCTGCGCACGTAGGCGCGGGTCGAGCTGCTCGATAATGTCGGCGATGTCGGCAGGGTGCAGCTCGCCGAGCGTCTTGTGCGACACCGAGAGTTGAATGTTCTTGGTCGAGCGGTCGAGCAGGTCCATGTAGGACCAAGCGATGATGTCCTCGCTGAGCGGCTTGCCCAGGTGCTTCATAAAGCCCTCGACGACGTGCTCGAGTGCGGGGCTGATCGCGCGCAGCAGACCGCGGGCACCGACCTCGGCACCCAACAGGCGCAGCTGGTTTTCGCCCGACATGGAAAACTTGATGTCGTTGACGCGCACGACCTTCATGCCCTGCGTGTCGACGATCTGCTTATTGAGCACGTCGCGCGCCAGCAGGAGCTCGGTCGGCTGCAGGTACGAGAAGCGAATATTGGTGGCAGACGTGTTGAGATACACGCCCGTCTCGTCGATACGGTCGACCCATTTGCGCCAGCTGATCATAAACGGCGTCTTGCCGGGGCCGCGGAACGCGAGCGACGTCACGTGCGGAAAAACTTCGCCGGTTGCAATGCCAAAATCGTTGACCACGCCGAGCTTTTCGCCGTCGACGTCCAAGACTGGCAATTTGAGCATCTCACTCAGATAATTCAATGGTGCTCCCCATCATTATTCCTCCGGACGCGGCCGCGCGTGCGGCGTCCGGGGGCTTCTGGATATGTATACGCATGCGCGGGCGGCACGCCGCTCGACGCTTACACCCCGTGCATGCGCAAAAAGCACCTGCATGGGGTCATCGACTGTATGGTCGAGGTTTGGATTTCACCTGTAACCTTTCTCTTGACCCTCATTAACCGCAGTAACTATAGCATCAGCATCGCCCTGCGGCATCGAATTTATGCGCTGCACATTGCAGGCATACCAAACGCTGACGTATCCGTGACATAGCCATTGGGGACGTTCTTAAACGACTACCCAATGACTACTCTGTGGTGTCATCGTCCTCGGCAAGTTGGGGGAACACGGCGTCCTTGGGCATGGTGACCTTCGTCAGCGAGGTGAGCTTTTTGCTCAGCGACGTGTCCGTCTTGACCAGGTCGCTGAGCGTCACGATCTTGTAGCCGTCGGCGACAAGGCCGTCGATGATCTGCGGCAGCGCCTCGAGCGTCTGCTCGGCGCATTCGTCTCTATCGGTGAGCAGCACGATATTGCCCGGCGTCACCGAATCGAGCACCGTTGAGACCTGCTCGTCGGCACCGTTGAGCAGCCAGTCGCCCGAGTCAATATTCCACGAGACCACGGCGGAGACCAGGTCCATCGCATCAATCCAGTTTTGCTCGTCAAAGGCAGCGTAGGGAGCACGCAGCAGCATCGTCTTCACGCCGGTCGCCGACTTAATCGCATCGGTGCCTTTCGTGATCTGTTCGCGTACCGTCTCACGGTCCTGACCCTTGAGCGAATCGTCGCTGTAGCTGTTGGATCCGATCTCGCACCCGGCATCGACAATCGCCTTGGCCGTGGCAGGCGAGGCCTCGGCCGCATCGCCCGAAAGGAAGAACGTCGCGGTAACGCCCTTTTCCTTGAGCACCTGCAAGATCTGTTTGGTGGCGCCGCTCGGACCCTCGTCAAACGTCAGCGCCACGTACTTTTTGTTGCCCTTGGGCGCCACGCTGGCGCACGCAACAACACAATCGGTGGCGGGCACAACCTCGCCGCGGTCCTGCGTCTTGCCCGACTGCTCACCAACCCACACCTCGGAGCGGCCCT
Organism: Collinsella sp. AF37-9; assembly: GCF_003475115.1. Lineage (NCBI taxonomy): Bacteria > Bacillati > Actinomycetota > Coriobacteriia > Coriobacteriales > Coriobacteriaceae > Collinsella > Collinsella sp. AF37-9. The sequence continues at coordinate 4,603 of NZ_QROQ01000034.1, forward strand.
GGACACCCCACGTCTGCACATACTCTATGGCGCCCGTGCCCTCGACCTTGAGCTTGGGCTCGATAACCGTAGCCTGAATCTCGTGCTTCTCGTAGGTGTTACGGCCATCCTTGACCGTCACCTTCTCGCCGCCCTCAAGTTCGCGGCTTTTCCACTTACCCTGTTTTATGCGCTTGCCGTCGACCTTCACCGACAGCTTTTCGCCCCCATGGCGCTTGAGCACGCTGTCATCGACGGCCAGTAGGTCGCCTGCGTCGTAGGTGTCAGTCAACTCCTGGTCGTCTATGAGATTCTGCAGCGTAGAGCCCACGCGCACCGCGGTCTTCTGGCCGTTGAGTTCCACGTCCACGCTGCGGTTGACGTAGCCCACGACGGCAGCGATAAACAACACGAGTGCGCAACCCACGGCGATGAGCGCATAGGGCAGGCGAGACGAACGACGGGGCGTACGGCTGTTGCCGATGCGCGCGCTGCGATCGCTAAAGCCGCGGCTATGGTTGAGGTACATCGCGCCGGGCTTACGGTGACGCTTGCGCTGACCGCTGGGCAGCTGCCCCAGATCGCGGCGCGCCGTCGGACGCGTACCCGAACGCCCGTTTAAGTTGGATCCGTTTTGGCGCATGTGCCCTCCCCCATAAACACAGCAAGCCGGAGCAACAGGTCTCCGGCTTGCCTCCCATCATTTGGTACGTCGCTATTATGTAGCTTTTGACGAGCCTCCGCTCGCCTTTTGGTATTCGTCCTTAAAGGCCTTGAACATGCCGCGCGTCTTGCCGAGCTGCTTGCCCAGTGCGCGGCTGCCCTTGTCCACGGCAACCGATCCCTTGTCGTCGAGTACCTTGGCGCCCTTTTTGACCTTATCGCCCACCACGACGCTGGCCTCGGCGGCCTTGGCAGCCGCACCGCCCGAATACCCGAGCGACTTGACCTCGTCCGAGACGACCATCGCGCCGTTCTCGTAGCCGCGCAGCATCGTCGGTGGCACCTGCGTGTCGCCCACCAGCACGCTCGAAGCGGCACCGGCGGTCACATAGAATGCCTGTACGATGCCCGAGCGTGGCTTGAACTCAACGTCCGAGCAATAGCCCACGACGTCGCCCGATTCCGTGCGCACGTCCATACCGACCCAGATGATGCAATCGTCCAGGTTGATGTCGAGGCGCTTGGCGGCGGCGGCATCGTACGTGTCCTTGACGTCATCGACCGCAATGGCGCCCTCGTAGACACCAATGGCGTCGAGCGCTACGAATCGATCGGGACGCTCGATCATGCCCGCGATATCGGACTGGCGGACCATAAAGCCGACCACGCGCGTACCGCCCGGGGTAAAGACCGGAAAGTGAATCTTTCCGAGCTTTTTAGGGCTGCGCGGCGTGCCGTCCTTTTTGGTGCGCTTGTCCTCGGTAGGCTTGCGATAGATCTTGGCGCCGACAAAATCCCCGGCGCGCATTATGCCTCGGTCGAGGGCTCCGCAGCCTCGGTATCAGCCTCGACGGCGTTCTCGACCACGACGTCGGCGGCAGGCGTCACGTTGCCGCCCGAAATGGCGTCGTTGAGTTGCTCGCGCAGCTGGTCCATGCGCTCGCGGGCCAGGTCGACCTTGGCGCGCAGGTCGTCGGTCTTGGCGTCGACCATCGGGCCAAAGTCATTCACCGCAGCACGGGCCTCCTCGGCGCTGTGCTCGTAGGTGTCGCGCATATTGTCCCAGGCGTCATTGGCGATATCGGCAGCCATGGCGCGGGTCTCGGCGCCCGAGCGCGGGGCCAGAGCAACGCCGACAATAGCGCCGGCAGCGGCACCAAAAAGTGCGCCGGAGACAAAGCTGAAAGTCTTACCCATGATCATTCCTCTCCTGCGGGCACGTCGGTGCCCACCGTTTGAATGCTGTCCATTATACCCGCAGCGCATCGCTTGCCGCTCCGCTCATCTGCGTACGGCAAAGGCGCAGGTACGTGATGGTGATAAACGCGTAGGCCTACTCCTGGGGCATAGCCGGCATGGCCACCGTGGCACCCGGGTCCTCGCCGGCGCCGTCCACGAGCGGCAGGCCGCCCTCATGCGCAGGTCCTACCGGAACCGTCGCCGCACCGCCAAAGACGGCAGCGGAGGCCTCGTGGTTCTCGGCAACCGCGCCCTCGGTATCAATCGCCACCTGGGGCTCGTCGTCAAAGTTGGGGACGCCCTGGGGCTCGGTGGGAACGGGCTCGGCGGTCGCATCGGCAACGGGCTCGGCGTCGGCGTCGGCCTCGGCAGGAGCGTCGCCCTCGGGCGCATCCTCGGCCACGTCCTCGCCGTTCGCAGCGGCAACGGCCTCGTGCGGGTCCTTGCCCTCGGCCTCGGCACGCATGCCCAGCACCAGGTTGCGCAGGCCCGCGACCGTGCCTTCCACGTCGGGGGCAGGCTGGTCGGCGTGCAGGTACGCCCAATCCATCATAAAGGTGGCCGAAGACAGCGCGCCGATAGCCAGCGCGTCGTCGGGGCACGAAAGCTCAACCTCAAAGACGCGCTCGTCGTGCTCGCTTACGCGCGTGCGGCCGCACGAGATGCTGCCGGCAAGACCGGTCTCGTTCATGAGCTCGACCGTCACGTGCTCCAGCAGGTGGCAAAGCTCGGTCTGGCCCATGCAGTCCTGGAACTCGCGACCGGAATCGCCCAGGCACAGATGCTTGGCAATCGCGGGCACCAGGTAGTACACGCGCGCCGTGGCCTCGATATCCTCCGAGGTCATGAGCGGCATGCCGGGGTTCACCAGCACGTGCGCGCAAATCTTGTCCTCGCTGACGGTGACCTTAAGGATGTTGAACAGGCCTGCCATAACTCTCCCCTACTCGTCCTTGCCCTACTCGTCGCCGTCGTGCGGGTCCGCAGGGCCCGCACCCGACGTCGCCGGCTTCTCTGCCGAGGACTCGGAATCCTTCTTATCGGTTTCGGCCGGAGCGATCACGCGAATGAGCGAGATGCGCTGGCCACGCATCGACTGCACTTTAAACTTGTACCCCGCGACCTCAAACACCTCTCCGATGTCGGGCACCGAGTCGCAAAGCTCCAAAATCCAGCCGGCGATGGTCTCATAATCATCGCTTTCCTCGAGCGGCCAACCAAGCTCAATCGCGTCATCGCACGAAAAACGCCCATCGACGAGCCACTCACGGCGCGAAAGGCGCGTGAGGTACTTGTTGTCGGGGTCGAACTCGTCCTCAATCTCGCCGACGATCTCCTCGACGATGTCCTCGATGGTGATGATGCCGGCCGTGCCGCCGTACTCGTCCACGACGACCACGATCTGGTCGTGCGAGGTCTGCATCTCGGACAGCAGCGGCAGGATGTCCTTGGTGTCGGGCACAAAGGTGGCGTCGCGCAAAAAGCCGGCGATGGGCTGGTCGCCCTTGCCATCGAGCGCGGGCTGGATCAGGTCCTTGATGTGCGCGATGCCCGCAACGTTGTCGGGGTCCTCGTGATAGACGGGGATGCGGCTGAAGCCGGTCTGGCGCATGGTGGACAACACGTCGGCGACCGTCTCGTCGTCCTCGCACATGGTGGTGTCCACGCGCGGCACCATGACCTCGCGGGCAACGGTGTCGCCCAGGTCGAAGATCTCGTGGATCATGCGCTTTTCCTCGTCGAGCAGGTCGTCCTGCTCCGAGACCATGTACTTGATCTCTTCCTCCGAGACGTTCTGACGGTCGTCGGCACTCTTGATACGCAAGATGCGGGCCAGGCCATCGGAGCAAGCGCCAGTCAGCCACACGAGCGGACGGGCGATCTTTTGGAATACGGAGAGCGGTCCCACGACCTGCTTGGATACGCCCTCGGCGTTAGCAAGGCCGATGCGCTTGGGCACGAGCTCGCCGATCACGATGGACACAAAGGCGACGGCGACGGTGATGATGACCGGCGCCAGGCCGCGCGCGATGGCGGAGAGCGGCGCGATGCCAAAGCTCATGAGCCACGTGGCGAGCGGGTCGGACAGGCTCGTCGAGGCAACGGCGGACGAGGCGAAGCCCACGAGCGTGATGGCGACCTGGATGGTGGCGAGCAGCTGGTCGGAGTCGGCAGCCAGCTTAATGGCACGCTCGGCGCGCTTGTCGCCTTCCTCGGCCTCATGCTCCAGCACGGCGCGCTTGGCCGTGGTGAGCGCCATCTCGGACATAGAGAAGTAGCCGTTGATGAGGGTCAAAACGAGGGTAGTGATAAGGGAGATGGTTATGTCCATCGGGAGTTTCTCGAACCTCCAAGATTCGGGACGTCAGGTCAAAACGTTGATGACGGATACGGCAATTGCACCGGCGCCCAAACGAGGACGCGGGCGCGCAGGCGTGGTCGCTAAATTACGAAGAGAATCACCGCCATGAACTGGAAGATGCTGCCGGCGAGCACCCACAGGTGAAACACACTATGCAGATAGCGCACGTTTTTGGCGATGTAGAACGGCACGCCCACGGTATAGCACACGCCGCCGACAGCGAGCAGGGCAAGTGCCACGGGGTTGAGCAGCGACACGAGCTCGGGCAGCTTAAAGACAACGAGCCAGCCCATCAGCAGGTAGACCAGGCCGCTTACCCAGTGCGGCTGGCGCTCGCGCATAAAGCACTCGAGGGCGATGCCGATAATGGCGATGGCCCATACGGCGAAGAACAGCGCAGCGCCGCCGTCGTTTGCGAGCGTGATGAGGCAAAACGGCGTATAGCTGCCGGCTATGAGCAGGTAGATGCAGCTGTGGTCGATGATGCGAAACACGCGCTTGGCGCGCGCGGGTTGAATCGCATGGTAGAGCGTGGAGGCTAGGTATTCGAGGATGATGCTGACGCCATAGACAATTGCCGCGGCCATGTGGGCCGGGCCACCGCCGCGCAGTGCAGCGAATACGATCAGGAGCACCAGACCCGCAATACCCAGCAAGCAGCCGACACCATGGGTGACGGAGTTCATAATCTCCTCGCCCACCGTGTAGTGCGGAACGGCCGCGGCCTTGGGTCGCGGCTTGGAACTGTCGCTCGAATCGGACATGCCGGTTACATCCTCCAACGTAAAGAGTTCTCAACACTATATCAAAGCGTCTGGGTGCGTGCGAAATTTGCACCATACGTGACCCTTTGTTTACCCATTCTTTGCCTGTTGACGCATCAACGGTGAACGTCCATAATGCGCTTGCATTAAATGTTGATGTATTAACATCTTATAGGAAAGCTTCTTATGTCTCAAACCGCACGTTCCCATCGAAAGCTCAAGATAGCCGGCGTCGTTGCGCTGGTGGTTGTCATTGCGCTGCTCGGATTTGCCGGCAACTTTCTGTTTGACTTCGCGCTGAATCCCCGCGCGCCATACACCATGAAGATGATGCAGGACGGCAAGGACGGCAAAGAAAGTGAGCAGCCGGATGCCGAGGGAACCGAGGCGCGGGCGTGGTTTAAAGAGAATCGCGAGAGCAGCAGCCTCACCGCAGATGACGGGACCGAGCTTGCCGCCTGGTATTTTGCTGCGTCGGAGAGCACGCACGACTACGCCGTCTGCCTGCATGGATATACCAACGAGCCCATCGGTATGGCCCGATACGTCAAGCGATTCCACGACCGCGGCATGAACGTACTCGCACCCGCCGCCCGCGCCCACGAGCGTTCCGGCGGTGACTACATCGGCATGGGCTGGCCCGAGCGACTCGATGTCGTCGCGTGGATCGGGCGGATTGTTGCGGCCGATCCCAAGGCGCGCATCCTGGTCTTTGGCGAGTCGATGGGCGCGGCGACTGCCATGAACGTAGCGGGGGAATCTCTGCCCGCAAATGTGAAATGCATTATCGAGGACTGCGGCTATACAAGCGTTTGGGACGAGTTTTCCCTGCAGCTCAAGGATGTATTTGGCCTGCCCAGTTTTCCCTTGCTCGATGTAGCAAACTTGGTGTGCAACGTGCGCGCGGGCTACGACTTTCATAAGGCGAGCAGTGTGGAGCAACTCAAACACGCGACGGTTCCCATGTTGTTCATCCACGGCGACCAGGACACCTTTGTGCCGTACGACATGCTCGACCAAAACTACGACGTGTGCGCCAGCAAGGTCAAGCAAAAGCTCACCATCCATGGCGCCACCCACGCCAAGAGCGCGCAAGTTGACCCCGAGCTCTACTGGAATACGGTCGACGAGTTCCTCGACAAGAATTTTTAAGCAAATAGTACGGTTTACTGGTCTATCTGGCCCCTAGCACTTCCAAAAAGCCGCCCGTGGGCGCTGTGCTCACGGGCGGTTTTTACTAACGTTGCGCTACAAAAGCGCTTGATATGTCCAATAGCTAGGCGCTATTTGACCTCGATGAGCTCGTACTCGCTCGTGCCCAGGCCGATCTTCTCGGCATGCGCGATGCACGCGCGCCAGTCGGTGTCGGGATGCGTGATGCAGAAGGGATCCTTGGCCTGCTCGCCCTCCAGATGCTCGTGATTATGCTCCATCTTGGCCGCGCTGTCGGTAAGCTCGGTGTTAGGCAGCGGCTCGGACGCCAGGACGGCGTCGGCGCAGGCCTGGTCGATGGCGACCGGGTCGAAGCTCGCGAACATGCCGATGTCGTTGACGATGGGCGTGTCATTCTCGGGATGGCAGTCGCAGTTGGGGCTGATGTCCATGGCGAGCGAGATGTGGAAGCTCGGGCGGCCGTCGACGATGGCCTTGGTGTACTCAGCGATCTTGTAGTTGAGTACGTCGGCCGCGGCATTATAGTCGGGCTTGATGCAGTCCTGGTTGCACGCCGCAATGCAGCGTCCGCAGCCCACGCAGCGATCGTGGTCGATGGCAGCCACATGAACCGTGCGAGCGCTGCCGTTGGCAAGCTCGCGCTCACGCGTACCGTCAAACGTGATGGCGCTGTGCGCGCATATCTTCTCGCAGGCACGGCAGCCAACGCAGTTGGTGGTATCGACGCTCGGCTTGCCAGCGGCGTGCTGCTCCATCTTGCCGGCACGGCTACCGCCGCCCATACCCAGGTTCTTCATGGCGCCGCCAAAGCCGGCCTGCTCATGGCCCTTAAAGTGGGTGAGGCTAATCACGATGTCGGCGTCCATGAGTGCCTGGCCGATCTTTGCCTCGCGCACGTACTCGCCGCCCTCGACCGGAACGAGCGCCTCGTCGGTGCCCTTGAGGCCGTCGGCGATGATGATCTGGCAACCCGTGGCATACGGGGTAAAGCCGTTCTGGTAGGCGGTGTCGATGTGCTCGAGCGCGTTTTTGCGGCTGCCCACATAGAGCGTGTTGCAGTCGGTGAGGAAGGGTTTGCCGCCCAGCTCCTTCACGACGTCTGCGACGGCGCGGGCGTAGTTTGGGCGCAGAAAGCTCAGGTTACCCAGCTCGCCAAAGTGAATCTTGATAGCGACGAACTTGTTCTCGAAGTCGATCTGCTCAATGCCGGCGCGGCGAATGAGGCGTTTGAGTTTGTCGAGCTGGCTCTCGCGAGCATGCGTGCGCAGGTTGGTGAAGTACACCTTTGCCGGTGCTGCGGGTGCGGTTGCGGTCATAGATCTATCCCCTCGGTCTATATGGCGTTACAGACATAGAGGATGGTACCCGTTGAAGTGGGGTTGAAGTCAAGCGCAACGCCGAGTCGCTAGGCACTCATTGGGGACAGACTTAAATGAGTGCTTGCCGCCCGGCCAGCGAGCCGGCGATCCGGCAAAGACTGTCCCCAACGACTAGTCGTTTAAGAACGTCCCCAATGACTACTCCTGCACCTTGAGGGCTTCGGCCAGGCTGACGCGCTTGATAGAGCGCGTGTGCAGCAGCGCCACGACCAGGTAGGTCGCAAAGCCGATGCCGATGCATGCAGCCATGGACCAAGCGGGCACGTAGATCTCGATATTGCCGTTGTAGGCGAGCAGCATCGAGCGGAAGATGGCCGTGAGCGAGCCAATAATGACCGGCAGGCTCAGCACGAGCGACGCCGCCACGCACAGCGTGATCGAGCGGATGTACAGATGCGAGATCTCGCTATCGCGATAGCCAAAGACTTTCATGTAGCTGATCGAACGGGCGCTGTGGTCGATCACCGCCTTGGTCAGCAGGTACATAAACAGCAGGAAGATAAACACCGCGAGCCCGACCATCATGCCGATCATTTTGCTCATCATGCCGATGAACTGGTCACCCACGGCGCGCATGTCGTCGGGCGTGGTGTCACCGGCAAAGTAACGAGCATCGAGGTCGAGCTTCTCGTCGCTCACATAGCCGTTAAAGTAGGCGGCGTCGTTGCCGAACAGCTCGTTAAAGTCATCGATGCTCATATAGATATTCATGTCCGACTTTGAACCCCAGATGCAGTCCTTACCCGCGTACTCAAGAGAATAATCCCGAGCCTCGTACTTGTCGCGAAGCTCGACCTTCTGGCCCTCGCTCCAGCCAAACTTATCGAGCAGACCGCCGCCAAAGACGACGCGCCCGTCGCCGACGTTGAGGTCTTTCCAATAGCGCGAATGAGATGAAATGCCGTAGACAGAGATGGCCTCTGTGCCGTTTCCCTCGCCGCGGTCGTATTGCAGCTGGTAAACGGCATATTTCTCGGCCTGCGCGATTGCGCCCGCGCCGTTGTCGGTCGTGTTGATCGGGTGAATGTCGTCGTTGTCGGTGTCGATCTTAGAGGCCTTGTCGATCAGGTCGATGGCCTCATCGCGGTCGCAGCCGAGGGCATCGGCAAGGTCATCGAGGCGCGCATAAAGCGCATCTTTCTTGTCCTGGACCTTGGCGAGCGCGTCCTGCGCCGCGGCCAGGCTCTCGGCAGACGGAGATGCGGTCGCGGCATCGGCTGCCGTCTGCGCCGCATCGGCCGCGTCGTCAAGCTCGTCATCGGCATCCTGGGCGGCGGAGAGCAGCGCGCCGTCAATCGACTGCAAGCGCTCGAGCGCCGCCCACTGCCCGCGCTCCTCGGCAGTACCCTCAAGCTCTAGCGGAGCCTTGAGCGTGTACTGGTGCTCGGCGACCAGGCTTGTCTCCAGGTTGTCCGCATAGTGCGTCATCGTGGGCAGGATCGCCAGGCCAAAGAGCAGCAGCAGCGAGGCAAACGCAATGCCCACGAAGAGCGTGGCGAAGTTGCCCAGGTTGCGCAGGAAGATGCGCAGGCGAAAGCGCGAGACAAAGCCCATGCGCTCCGGCAGCTGCAGGCCGCGCTTGGTGCCCGATTTGCCGCTCGCCTCGTGACGAAGGAACTGCAACGGCGTCTTGCCCATCTTGCGAAGCAGGCCCACCAGCGTGATGAGGATGAGCGCGGCAGCGGGAACCACGGCGCACTTCACAAAAATCTCCCAGCTCCAGTACACCTGGAAGGGAGGCAGGCTGTACGAACCGTAATAGAGGCCGCGCATGGGCTCGGTAAAGAACGCGACGCCGAGCGCGGTGCCCAAAAGCGCCGCGACCACGCCCACGATGGCGGGAAGTGCCAGGTAGTGCAGCACGATCTCGCGGCGGCGATAGCCGCTGGCGAGCAGCGTGCCAATGATGGCGCTCTCCTCCTCGATGGTGGCGTCGGTAAGGACCACAAAGACGAACGCCATGATCACGATGATAATGTTGAGCAGCGTCATCCACATCATGGAGTCGCCGTCTACGTCGTCGCGCGCGTAGCCAATACCCTGGTTGGAATCGGCGTCGATCAGATCGTCCACGCGCGCATCGGCATCGGTCAGCGCCTCGACCATATCCTGCTCCGCATCGATGCTATCCGCGGTGGGGAGGTCGCGATCGGTAAAAGCAAAGGAGTAGGTGTAGGCAGGTGCACCACCGGCATCCTCGAGCGCGGCAAAGCCGGCGTCGGTGACCTCGGCCACACCATAGGTGATGGTGTTCACCGTAAAGTCCGAATTGTTGAGGAACAGCGCCTGGCTATCGGGCTGGGTCATGATGCCGCAGATGGTGTAGGTGCGGCCCTCAAGCTCAACCTTATCGCCCACGACAAGGTCGTTGTTGGTGGCAAAAACTCGGTCGATAGCCACCTCATCGTCCGTCTTGGGCTGCTTGCCTTCGCAGTAGGACGCGATATCGACCTTGGTGCGGTGCGCATAGGTGCGCAACGTGCGCTTGGTGCCGTCGTCGCCGGCGGTCTTTTTGATGATGGCGTCGATGGAGAAATTCTTGTAGAGCGTGACGCCGCCGACGTCGTCGGCCGCATCCTCGGCTGCCTTGAGCTGGTCGTCGGTAGCCTCGAAGGAGGTGGTCACGCGGCCGTCCTCAATCGTGTACGCATCGCGCATGTCGTCGATAAGGCAACCGATGGAATGCGCCGCGAGCAAAAAGCCCGAGGTGAGAGCGATGCTCCCGCACATAAGCAAAAAGATGCCCAGGTACTTGCCGATATTGCGGCGCAGCTCGCGCGGGAGTCGCTTTGCGAGAGGTGTCATGGCATCGCCTACCAATCGAGCTCGGCGGCCGCAACGGGCGACTCGTTGAGCCCATCCTCGACGATGCGGCCGTCGCGCAGGCGCAGCACGCGGTTGGCCATGCGGGCGATGGCGGCGTTGTGGGTGACGATGATGATGGTGCAGCCGTAGGTGCGGTTAACATCCTCCATGAGCTGCAAGATTTCCTTGGATGTCTTGTAGTCAAGCGCGCCGGTGGGCTCGTCGCACAGCAGCAGGCCCGGGTTTTTGACGAGTGCGCGGCCGATGGCGCAACGCTGCTGTTGGCCGCCCGAGACCTGGCGCGGGAACTTGTTGCGGTGCTCGTAGAGGCCCAGCGAACGCAGCAGGTCGTCGACATTGAGCGGGTTTTTGGACAGGTGCGCCGTGACCTCGATGTTCTCCTTGATGGTAAGGTCGGGCACCAGGTTGTAGAACTGGAAGACAAAACCCAGCTCACGGCGGCGATACTCGCCCAGATCGGTAGGTTTGAGCACCGTGAGGTCGCAGCCGTCCACCATGATGGAGCCACCGTCGGCATCCTCCAGGCCGCCGATCAGGTTGAGAAAGGTCGACTTGCCCGAGCCCGAGGGCCCCAGCATGACGCAGATCTCGCCGCGGTTGATGGACGTGTCGATGCCATCGAGTACCGTCAGGCGCGCATCACCGTCGCCATAGTGTTTCTTGAGCCCTTTGACCTGGACATACGCTTGCTTTGTCGCCATGCTATCCCCCGTTGTTAGCCTTCAGCTACTTTTCTAGGGTAATAGTAAACCCAGGCGAACTATTTTTAAGCGACAGGCGCAATTTTTTCCAAACCAGTCATTGGGTACTCATTGGGGACAGACTTAAATGACTGAAACCACTCATTTAAGTCTGTCCCCAATGAGTGCCGGGACTGTCCCCAAGTGCCAGCAGGAAAGGAACGTCCCCAAGTGACGGGTTACGGCTAGGCGTGGGATTTGGCGTGTGCGAGGGCTAGGCCTACGGCGGCGATGGCGGCGGCGAAGAGCACGGTGACGCCCAGGTCACAGACGATGTCGCCCAACACGGCAGACGTCAGGTCCGAGGCAAGCGCCTTGCCGATTGCGTCGTTCACCCAATACGTCGGCACAAAGTGCGCCACCGTCTGCACGGCCGAGCCCATGAGCGACAGCGGCATCCAGGCGCCGCCCAAAAACGTCATGAGCATGCCGAGCAGGTTGCCCACACCGTTGAGCAGCTCCTCGCGCGCGCCCAGGCTCGACAGCGTAAAGCCAACGGCCAGCGGCGTGCACGCCAGGGCAAACGTTGCCGCCAGCGCCAGGCACACGCGGCCCACGCCGACCTCGGCAACCGCGCCGGCAAAGCCCACGACGCCCATCATGCTCGACACAAGCCAGATGCAAACGGTGAGCACGGCGGCGGCCGCGAACACAGCGAGCGAACGCTGGCGCTCAGAGACCGGGCTGGCATCCATGCGGCGCACGCGCTCGGGCTCGTTCATGCCCGAAAACACCAGTCCCACCGACACGATGACCGACGAGATGATCGCGTACGCGCCAAAGTTGAAGTACGACTCGAGCGTGGTAGCAGCAGTCGAGTCGACCTTGACCTGCTCGATCTGGACCTCCGCGCGCTTTGCGGCCGCGTGCTCGGCGGCCCTTGCGACGTCACCGTTGGAGGCAGCGGGTTCAAGCGCCGCCGCAGCGCCCGCGAGCGAGATCCAGCGCGAGGCCTCGGCGGACGAAAGCGCCGCCGCCATGGTGCCAGAGCCGTAGGTCACATCGAGCTTGGGCAAGTCCTCCCCCGCACGGGCGGCCGCAACAAGATCGTCCTCAAACCCCTCCGGGATAAAGAACACGCAATCGGCGCTGCCCTTGGCGCTGTTGCTCTTGGAGAGCGCGTCCGCAAGGTCGTACGTGTCGTCGCCGACGCCCGTGACCAGGTGAAAGCGCGAACCCAGGTGCCTGGTAAGTGCCCGCGAAAGATCGCTGCCGTCGCGGTCGGCCACAATCACGTTGGCGTCGTAGGGCTTGTACTCGGTCAGCTGCGACGAGTTCCAGCTCACCGAGGCCGCGATGAATACGCCCATGAGCGAGATGAACACCGTATAGATGAGCAGGTAGAACGGGTGCGCCAGCGCCATGCGAAGCGCAGTCTTAAAGGTGCTCATAGCGGCTCCTTCCAAAGATCAGCGTAGCGGCGGCAACGAACAGCAGCGCCATAAGGACCAGCGCGCCGGCGCGAACGGCAAAGGGGCCCAGGTCCTCAAAGAAATACAGGCGGTTGAACATGTCGCAGATGAGCTTGACGGGGTTGAACCAGCACTCGGCCGGGCAGGCGTGGGCGACGTCGTCGGCAAGCGCCATCGCCGGCTCGCCGTAGAGGCCGGCGAACAGGGCGCACGTGGTAGCAAAGCCCGTAAGGATGCCCGACTTGGACGCCTTGCCACCCTTAACGGGAAGCGTGCCCACAAAGAGCCCCAGGCCCGTGGCGGCAAGCGCGGATACAGCACCGCCCAGCAGGCACAGCCCCTCGCGCCCGCCAAAGTCGACGCCAACGACTAGGCGCACGTAACCAATCGCGATCGTCATCGAGGCGAAGGAGACCAGCCACGAGCCGACAAAAATGCCGGCCAGCGACGCCGTCTTGGAAAGGCCGCCCACGCAGCGGCGCGCGCCAAGGCCCGACAGATTGGGCTGCAGGTCGACGACGCTCAAGGCGGCAAACTCGGCAGACATCATCGCGACCAGGCCAAAAAGCGCGTAATAGTAGATGACCGTGCCATCGGGCGTGGTGCGTGTCAGGCTCACACGGCGGGTGCCGCCCTCGAGCGACAGGGCGCGCGCAACCGCCTCGGGGTCGGCGAGCGCCGCCGGGTTGTCCTGGGCAATCTGGGACATGAGCTCGGCATTTTGTGTATACGAGCTTGCCACCGTCTCAAGGATGCTGCGGTCGGTGAGCACCGACGAGGCGCGCGAGCCGTCATAGCTCGAGAGCAGCGTGAGCTTGGGCGTGCCCGCAGCGTCGACCGTATAGATGCCCGCGACCTCGCCGGACTTGAGCGCACGGTTCGCGGCGTCCACATCCTCGCACTCGTGGATCTCGAGCAGCTGATCGTTGTCTTCCTTGGCAAGCGACGTCGCCACGCCCTTAAAGGTCGAAGCGTCCCAAGCCTCGTCCGCCACGACGGCAACCGGCACCGGGTCGATCTTGCCGTCGGAGCTGAGGTTAGCAAACATAAACATGAACATCGTGGAAAGTGCGACGGGAAAGAGAGCACCCCAGACCCACGTGCTCGGCCGGCGCAGCAGCGTCTTGACCGTAGTGATGATGGTGTTGAACATGGCTGCCCCCTAGTCGCGCAGCTCGCGGCCGGTGATCTCGAGGAACACGTCGTTGAGGGTCGGCGGTTCGGAATAAATGCGGCCGAGCGCCACGTCATGCGAACGCAGCACATCGAGAATGTCCGTCAGGTTATGCGGGCTCGCCTCGCACGAAAATGTGAGCTGGCCCGCCGTCGCCGACAGGTCCAGGACATGCGGCAGGCTCGCGACGGCACCGAGCGCCGCGCTCGGCACCTCGCCGACCTCGATCACGATCTTCTCGCCCATCTGAATCATGCGCTTGAGCTCGTCGTTGGTGCCCTGCGCCAGCACGCGCCCGCCGTCCATGATCATGATGCGGCTGCAGATCTGCTCGACTTCCTCCATGTAATGGCTGGTGTACACCACCGTGGCGCCCTCGTCGCGCAGGCGGCAGATGCCCTCCAGGATGGCGTTGCGGCTCTGCGGATCGACTGCCACCGTGGGCTCGTCAAAGAAGATGAGCTCGGGCTTGTGCGCGATGCCACAGGCAATGTTGAGGCGGCGTGCCAAGCCGCCCGAGAGCTTTCCGGGACGAAACTTGGTAAAGTCGCCCAGGCCGACAAAGTCGATCGCCTCGTCCACCAGCGCGCGGCGGCGCTTGCGGTCGTTGACGTAGAGGCTGCAGAAATAGTCGATGTTTTCGCGCACGGTGAGCTCGTCGAACACCGCCACCTGCTGTGGCACCACGCCGACGCGACGCTTAAGGTCGTAGCGGGTGGGCGTCATGGGCTCGCCGAACAGCTCAATGGTGCCTTTGTCGTAGGCAAGCAGCTGCAAGATACAGTTGATGGACGTGGTTTTGCCCGAGCCGTTGGGGCCCAGCAGGCCAAAGATCTCGCCGGGGGCGATGCTCAGGTTAAAGTGGTCGAGCGCAATAAGGTCATCGTAGCGCTTGACGAGGTTTTCGACGTGGACGATGTCTGTCATGAGGCGGCCCTTCTGTTGGTCGTGGCCCGGTACGATTGCATCATCGCAGGAGCGGACGGCGCGCACCAGTGAGCTTTGTCACGAGTGCGAGGGGGCGGAGGCGAAACCCCCGCTCGCGCGAGCGATCGACGCCGCTTTGCCGCGCGGGAGGAATGTCACGGTTGCCCCGGGCGGCGCCTCCCCCGCGCGCGGCTTCGCGTACAATACCCGTATGAACAGGCTTTTCGACAAATCGATCGTGCTGGCGTGCTGCATTGCGGCCGCCACGGGCCTTGCTGTGGACGCTCGCCTGGTCGCGGCGTTTTGCCTTGGCGTTATTGCCACCTCGCTGGCCGAGCTCGCACAGAAGGAACGCACGAGCCGCACAAGCGAGGCCGCGAGCTACGCTTACATCATCGCGGCTGTCTTCGTGCCGCCGTTTGTGCCGTTTGCGCCCCTCGCCCTCTATGACATCGCGCGGCGCGTGCGCCGTGAACGCGTTTGGGTCGCGCTGGGCATTGGCGTCGCCTTTGTCTTTGCACTCGTCGCGGACCTTCGCGCCGACGCGCTTGCCGCTCGAACGCTCCTGCTGACCGCCATCCTTTCAGTCGCCGCCACCCTACTGTCACTGCGTACCGCCCAGTTGGAGCGCGAGCAGCAGCGCATGCGCCGCATCCGCGACGAGCTGCAGGAACGAGCCCTCGCGCTCGAAGCGCGCAACCGTGACCTTGCCGACCGCCAGGACTACGAAGTCGAGCTCGCGACACTCGCCGAACGCGCCCGCATCGCGCGCGAGATCCACGATAGCGTTGGCCACCAACTTACACGTGCCTCGCTGCAGACCGAGGCCCTGCGCGTCGTGCACGCCGACGAGCCCAGGGTTGCCGCCGATTTCGCCGACGTCAAGCACACCGTTGACGAGGCGCTCCAACTTGTGCGCGCCAGCGTCCACGCGCTCAATGACACTGCCGCCGACCTCTCCGTACAGCTCGAGTGCATCGTGGAAGGCGCGTGCTCAGATGGCGGCCCGCAGATTGAGCTTGAGGTTTTGGCCGAGCATGCGCCCGCCAACATCACCAACTGCTTTGCGGCGGGGTGGCGCGCGCAGACGTGGTGTAAGAGCGTCCCGAGGTCCGTCG
>NZ_QROQ01000035.1:0-19524 GCF_003475115.1 Collinsella sp. AF37-9
TTCCCTCGGGAAACTTCGCGAAGCCCAGTTCCCGAGGGAAAGGCTCAGCCGCCACCACAAAGACCGCAGGGACGGGAGCAGCTATACTACTCTCAGTAGTTAAGGGTCGCGGATTCGCTGCGTCACCGCTCTCAACAGGAGGTCTATGTTTATGGCAGATCAAAAGCCGGTTGTCGGGATCATCATGGGTTCCAAGTCCGATCTGGGCGTTATGGAAGGCTGCACCGCCGAGCTCGAGGCACTGGGTGTGCCCTATGAGCTCGTGATCGCGAGCGCACACCGCACGCCGGCGAAGGTCCACGAGTGGGCTTCGACTGCTGCCGATCGCGGCATCAAGGTGATTATCGCCGCCGCCGGCAAGGCCGCTCACCTGGGTGGTGTCGTGGCTGCCTTTACGCCGCTGCCGGTTATCGGCGTGCCTATGAAGACGAGTGACCTGGGCGGCATGGATTCGCTGCTATCGATGGTGCAGATGCCTTCGGGCGTGCCCGTGGCCTGCGTTGCCATCAACGGCGCCAAGAACGCCGCCATCTATGCCACACAGATTCTGGGTGCTTGCGACCCCGAGTACCGCAAGGTTATCGAGAAGATGAAGCAGGAGATGGCTGACGCCTAAGCGTTCCGCCGTTTCACCGCAGTATAAGGAGAGCCATGTCCGATTATCAGGGAAAACGATTCAAGGCTTCTCAGATTCCCGATCCGTCGAAGCCAGGTGCTGCCCGTGCGGCACAGCAGGGTCGGACATCCTCTCCTCAGCAGCCGCGCGCGCCGCGCCCCGTGACACCGGCGACGCATCGTCGACAGGACGCGCCGGCCGCATATCGTCCTTCGTCTTATAGCACCGCTAAGAAGCCGCCCCGGTCTTCATCGCATGCCGCGCCGTCGGATTACACCGAACCGCCGCGCAAAAAGCGCCGCTCCATTATTCCTATTCTGCTCATTATCGTGGGCATCGGTCTGATTGTTGCCGCCGCTGCCATCTTTATCAATGCTCAGATTGGCTATAAGCAGGCGAGCGATTCGTATCAGAAAATCGAGAAGCAATATATAAGCGACAAGGACGCCAGCGGCGTGCCGATTATCGACTTTGATGCACTTGCCCAGACGAATCCCGAGGTTGTGGGTTGGATTTACGCGCCCGGCACCAACATCAACTATCCCGTCGTGCAGACCAACAACAACTCCAAATACCTCAACACGCTGTTCGACGGTACGGCCAATGCATCTGGGGCCATTTTCCTGGATAGCGATGACACCGCGCCGGGAATGGTTGACCAGCAGACCACGATCTACGGCCACCATATGAACGATGGGTCGATGTTCAACGTGATTTCGGATACGACTGACCAGGCAACGTTCGATAGCATTGAATATGTGTACTACATCACACGGGATGCTACGTATAAGCTGCGTCCGCTGGCGACCAAGGTCGTTGAGGATACGTACTCCAAGGCGCGCACGCCCAATTTTGAGGGCGACGACGGGCTCAAGAACTACCTGTCCGAGATGCTCGACGGTGCCTCTGCCGTGGCGAGCGATGCCACTGATCGTGCTGCTTCGGCAACCAAGGTCGTAACGCTTGTGACCTGTCGTTCGTTATCGCTGAGCAACACGCGTGCCGTCATGGTGCTCACGCCGGTCGAGGAATAAGTTGTTCGAGAGTAGCTAAAAAAGCCCCGTTCCAAATTGGCTACTCGACGACGGTAAGGGAGAAATGATGCTCGAGAATGGCAAAACGATGCCTTCGATTGATGCTTGGCTGCGCGAGGCCAAGGCCGATTCGTCGGCACCTGCGTGCGGTATGTATCTGACACATAACGGTGTGGTGCGCGCGACGCCCAAGGCCGAGGCGCGCGGTGTCGAGACCGATGGCGTGGCGCCGGGCCACAAGGTGGGCAGCATGGTGTTCGGCTACGACGCCAGCAAGGTACAGGCCGCCATCGAGGCGACGCGCGCGATGCCGGGTATCGGCTATGTGCGCGTGTGGCTGGCAAGCGGCGAGCTTGCCGTAGGTGACGACATCATGCTCGTGCTCATCGGCGGGGACATTCGCCCGCACGTGGTCGATGCGCTGCAGGCGCTCGTTGGCACCATCAAGAATGAATGCGTGAGTGAGGTCGAGCGCGAGGCGTAGAGGCTTGCGTCGATAGAAGGCTCGTTTATAAAAATGCCCGCCGGTACGTGTGATACCGGCGGGCATTTTGCGTTTTGGGCGCGGTGGGCGCTACACGCGCGTCGCATCCTTGGGGCTCATGGTCATGCTCTGGAAGCGGTTTTCCATAAAGTCATTATCGAAGTACTTGCCGTAGAACTGCGCAACGGGAATATCCGGTTCCGTGCCGTTGACGCGCTGATACCAATAATCGAGCGACTGCAGCGTCATAACGCCATCGACCAGCATAATGATGGTGAAGATGACGGTAGCCGAGTAGCGGCTCTTCCACGGAATCATGTTGATGAGCTTGAGCAGCCTCGGCAGCAGCAGCTTGATCCAGATGAGGCCACCCAGGCCCCACAGACAGGCGAAGCCCGTGCAGGTGCGTCCGCCCGTGAGGACCACGAGCGGGTCGGGCATACCGAACAGCGTTATGTGCGAGTAGCTCCACGAGACCACGCCAAACGCGGTCTGCATAAACCAGCCCACGAACACCTCAAAGCTGGCGCCGAGCAGGGCGCTCACCAGGAAAATGATGATGGGGTTCTTTTTATAGAAGCGGTTGAGCACCATGGTCATGAGCACGGCACCAAAGCCGTAGATGGGGCTGAAGGGGCCAAACAGCATACCGGCGCGGTCCTGGTAGACACCCGGATCGTTGACGGTCATATGCCAGATATCCTCCAGGACCAGGCCGAGCACGCAGCAGACAAAGAATACCCAGAACAGGTTGAAGTAGTTGAGCTTGATGTAGCCCTCGCCGGTTTCATCGCGCCCGAGCATGCCCTCGGCGGCGGCGTCGCGGTCGAGCATCTCCTGCAGGCGGCGCTGCAGCTCGCGCTCCTGGCGCAGCGTGGGGTCGACGGTGGCCGAAAGTGCGACGAGGATGCCGAGCTGGATGGCAGGGCGCAGCAAGAAGGGCCCGATGCCCTGGAGCATCACGTCAACCAAAAGCTCGACGACGGTAAACGCGATAAGGATATAGGACAGATGGGCGGCATTGCGGCGCTGGTTCTTGATGAGGTCAAGGCCAAAGATGATCAAGATGACGGCACTGGCAGCCGAGAGCATGATGCCGGCGACAATCAGTCCGACCGCGACGAGCGTGTTATCGCCGAGCTTGGCGGCGGCGTTGCCGTTGATGAGCGCGGTGATGACCTGCCACATAAAGGCGCCGACCGACGGGAGCGTGCCCACGCCGGACAGGATGCACAGGACGGCGTATACCTTAATGATGAGGGGGATCTTCTTGACCTCCGTGGCGCTGGGGACGCTGGGGTCGAGTTCGTTTCGATCCATACATAACCTTTCTCGTTTTGCTGTAGGTACAAGGATACGCCGCCGACCTGCCAAAAGACAGGACGAACGTCCCAATTGCAACAATGCAAGCCCCAACGGCGGGCAAGACGCGTCGCAACGGAAGTATGCGGGATCGTCGGCCCCGAGGCGCCTGCCCAATAAAATGTTTGGCTGCAAAACGGATTATAAGCTCGGTGGGCTTTTAAAAAGCGCTGTTCATGCGCGGGAGTGCTTGTCTTGCCGTGCGTATAATAGGGCAGGTAACGCCAAATAACGAGGCTCTGAGGGGATGCCATGTCTCAAGAAACCATCCGCGCGGCCGAGCGTGCCGCGGGACAGGTGAAGACCATGTCGACGTATGATCCGGACTCCGACCAGCTGCATGAGGAATGCGGCATTTTTGGTGTGTGGGCACCCGATCGCGATGTGGCTCGACTGACGTACTTTGGTCTGCGCGCGCTGCAGCATCGCGGCCAGGAATCGGCGGGAATCGCCGTGGGTGATGGCGGCACGGTTATGGTTCGCAAAGACCTGGGACTGCTCGATCGCGTGTTCTCCAACGCCGACCTGTCGACGCTCTCCGGCCAGCTGGCCGTGGGCCACGTGCGCTATGGCACTGCCGGTGCCAAGAGCTGGGAAGCCTCGCAGCCGCATCTTTCTACCATCAACAGCGTCATTATCGCGCTTGCTCACAACGGCACTCTGGTTAACACCGACGAGCTGCGCCGCCAGCTGATCGAGCTGGGCGTGCCGTTCCTCTCCAATTCGGATTCCGAGGTCGCGACTAAGCTTATCGGCTACTTTACTCAGCGTACAGGCCATCTGCGCGAGGGCATTCGCAAGACCATGGAGCTCGTGCGCGGCGGCTACGCCATGACGCTCATCAACGAGCAGGCACTCTACGCATTCCGAGATCCGCACGGCATTCGCCCGCTCGTGCTGGGCAAGCTGGTGGACGAGGGCCTGGACCAGGCCGATGCCGCATCCGTTTCGCAGCTGCCGTCGCAGGACGGCGCCGCGACGGTCGACTCCGCCGTCCGTGTCACGCGCGCCGGCGGCTGGGTCGTTGCTTCCGAGACCTGCGCACTCGACATCGTGGGTGCCGAGTACGTCCGTGACGTCCGTCCCGGCGAGATCTTGCGCATCAGCGCCGAGGGTCTGGTATCCGAGCAGGGCGTGCCTGCAGCCGAAGAGCCCGCAAACTGCATCTTTGAGCAGGTCTACTTTGCCCGCCCCGACTCCATCATGAACGGCAAGAGCGTCTATGCCTGCCGTTACGACATGGGTCGCCAGCTGGCACACGAGGAGCCCGTCGAGGCCGATCTGGTCATCGGCGTGCCCGACTCCGGCCTGCCGCCCGCGGAGGGGTATTCGCACGAGAGCGGTATTCCCTTTGGCGAGGGTCTTATCAAGAACCGCTACGTGGGCCGTACGTTTATCGAGCCCACGCAGGAGCTGCGCGCCATGGGCGTGCGTATGAAACTCAACCCGCTGCGCGACAACATCGAGGGCAAGCGCCTGGTCGTCATCGACGACTCCATCGTGCGCGGCACCACCATGGTGCAGCTCGTCAAGATGCTGCGCAACGCTGGCGCCAAGGAGATTCATATCCGCATCAACTCGCCCGAGGTCATCTGGCCGTGCTTCTACGGCATCGATACCGACGTGCAGTCGCAGCTTATCAGCGCCAACAAGACGGTCGACGAGATTTGCGAGTATATCGGCGCCGATTCGCTGGCCTTCCTTTCGGTCGAGGGCCTGCTTAAGGTCATGCCCAAGGGCGGTTACTGCGATGCGTGCTTTACCGGCCGCTACCCCGTGGCGATTCCCGAGAGCTTTGGCCGCGACAAGTTCATGGAGGGCTTTAAGCCCCGCAACCTGGACAAGCCGCTGCACGTTGATGACGACGCCGTGGTCGAGAAATACGACGATCGCAGCTGGGAAGAGGAACACGGCGAGGCCTAAAACCTGCCATGTAGGGACAGGTTTATTTTGGTAGGTTTTACCTGCTGTTTTGTTGATATGACGGCGCGCGTTGTTATGGCGCGCGCCGAAATGAACGCAACTATGAGCACCGTTTGGCGCCCGCGCGGCGCCACGGTAGTGGGAGAGGAAGGCTCAGATGAGCGACAGCAAGCATGTGACGTATGAGGATGCCGGCGTCGATACCGCCGAGGGCGGCCGCGCCGTTGACGCTATTAAGCAGATGGTTAAGGACACCAACCGTCCCGAGGTCATCGGCGGTATCGGTGGCTTTGGTGGCTTATTCTCGGCCGCCGCGCTTAAGGATATGGAAGACCCGATTCTGATTAGCGGTACCGACGGCGTGGGCACCAAGCTCGTGCTTGCCCAGATCATGGACCGTCACGAGACGGTGGGCCAGGACCTGGTCGCTATGTGCGTCAACGACATTTTGGCTTCGGGCGCCGAGCCGCTGTTCTTCCTGGACTATGTTGCCATCGGTCACATCGAGGCCGGGCACATGGCAAAGATCATCAAGGGCGTGGCCGATGGCTGTAAGCTCGCGGGCTGCGCGCTCGTGGGCGGTGAGATGGCCGAGCACCCCGGCGTCATGGCTCCGGCCGACTACGACCTTGCCGGCTTTACCGTGGGCGTCGTCGACCGTCCCAAGATGCTCGACCCCGCAAACGTCCGCCCGGGCGATGTGATCCTGGGCCTGCCTTCCACCGGCGTGCACTCCAACGGCTACTCGCTCGTGCGCAAGGTCATCGGCGTCGACGGCATTAAGCCGGGCACGCCCGAGGCCGCCGCTAAGGCGGAGGAGCTGAGCCGTCCGCTCGAGGAGCTCGGCGGTGCTTCGCTGGCAGACGCCCTGTTGGCCCCCACGCGCATCTATGTCAAGCCGATTCTGGAGCTGCTGCGCGGTGGCGCTCCGGTGCACGCCATCGCCCACATCACCGGCGGCGGCATCACCGAGAACCTCAACCGCGCGCTTGCCGACGACGTTGACGCCGTGGTCACCCGTAACGGCGCCGAGATGGGTTGGGACGTTCCGCCCGTCATCACCTACGTCTCGCGCCAGGCCGAGCTCGCGCCCAATGAGGCATGCAAGACCTTCAACATGGGCGTTGGCCTGTGCCTGATCGTCGCCCCCGAGGACGAGGCCGCGGTGACCGAGGCTCTGGTCGCGCTGGGCGAGAAGCCGTTCCGCGTGGGCGAGTGCGTCGAGGGTTCCGGTAAGGTCGTGTACTCCGATGAGCGCTAACGAGCAGATGACTGCTGCCGCGAGCCTGGGCTTTGTGCCCTACACCCGTCCGACCGGCACCGATACGGCCGAGCCGCTCAAGATCGGTGTGCTCATCAGCGGTTCGGGTACCAACCTGCAGGCGCTGATCGACCTGATCGCCGCCGGCAAGCTCAACGCTTCGATTGAGCTTGTGGTGTCGAGCCGTCCTTCGGCTAAAGGTTTGCAGCGCGCTGAGCGCGCGGGCATCCAGACGCTCACGCTGTCCAAGGATGTCTATGCCGACCCCATCGCCGCCGACGAGATCATTGCGCACGAGCTGCTCGAGCGCGGTTGCGAGTATGTGGTCATGGCCGGCTACATGCGCATGGTGCACACGCCGCTGCTGGCGGCATTCCCCAATCGCGTGGTCAATCTGCATCCCGCGCTGCTGCCGAGCTTTACCGGCGCGCATGCGATCGACGATGCCTTTGCGCGCGGCGTCAAGGTAACTGGCGTGACCGTGCATTTTGCCAACGAGATCTACGACAACGGCCCCATCATCGCCCAGCGCGCGCTGGCTGTTGAGGAGGGCTGGGACGTCGATACGCTCGAGGAGCACATCCACGCGATTGAGCACGTGCTGTATCCCGAGGTCGTGCAGATGCTCGCCGACGGTCGCGTCCACGTGCTGGAGAGCGGCAAGGTCGCAATTGACGCGCCTCGCGGCTAGCGGCGCACAGTACAATTTAGCCGAGTAGTCAGGGTGGTCATTGGCGCCAAGGCGCGCGTGGCCACCTTTTGTTTTGGGTAGTCATCGGGAACGGTCTTTAACGACTGGTCATTCAAGAACGTCGCAGGTGACTAGATGAGAGAGGTGAGCGCATGGCGGATAACGAAGCACTGTTTACGCCTGAGCTGGTGTTTTTTGATTGGGAGTGTGCGACGCCGGATGAGGTGTTCGCGCGGCTTGAGGGCGAGCTTGCACCACGTGGCTACATTGCATCCGGTTGGCTCGACGCCGTTCGCACGCGCGAGGATGCCTATCCCACGGGTCTTGCCATGCCGGCGGCAAACATTGCCATTCCGCATACCGATCCGGGGTTTGTGGCCAAGCCCTATATCGCGGTGGTGAAGCCCGCCGCGCCCGTGACATTCAACGCTATGGCTGGCATGGGCGCTCCGGTGCCGGCGCAGATCGTCATCAATCTGGGCATCGCCGAGCCGGGCGGCCAGGTCGAGGCCCTGCAGGCGCTCATGAACATCTTTATGGACGCCGATGCCGCAGCCGACGTGCTCGGCCAGACCACGTCCCAGGGTATGGTCGACGCCATCCGCCGTCACTTCTAAGGTGGGGCTGAGTCGGCACTTGGGGACGTTCCTTTTCTGCCGGCAGTAAGGGACGGTCCCCAAGTGCCGGCATATAAAGAACGTCCCCAAGTGCCACATCTGTCCCCTTTGCACCAAAATGGTGCAGATTAACCTGCCCCCAATGCACCAAGCGTGCCGCGGGGGCCGCGTTGTGACACAATGGCGTTTGTTCGATTCGTTATGCGAAAGGCCAACTATGGCAAATAAGAAAAAGAACCCTGCGCCCGAGCCGACGCCCGAGCAGCAGGCTCGCGCTGCCTCCAGCTCTCGCAAGAAGCAGCGCAAGACGTACGTGTCTAAGACCGTCAAGATCGTCCTGGTGGTCATCGGCGTGCTGGCGATGCTGCTTTCCGTCTCGGCGATGGCGTGCTCCGGCCTTATGTCGCAGGCCGAGGACGCCTCGGGCTACAAGCTGACCGGCGGTGTTGCTGCAACTATCAACGGCACCAACCTCACCGAGGACACCGTGACCAAGCAGATCATGAGCATGCGCACGTCCTACGGCTACACCAAGGATAAGGATTGGGCGCAGTATCTGGTTGACAACGACCTCACGCCCAAGAAGTACCGCAAGCAACTCATCGACTCCTACACGCAGCAGATTCTGCTTCAACAGGCACAGAAGGAGAACGGCGTGACGGTGTCTGACGAGGAGGTCGAGAAGGCTTGGAAGGACGCGTGCAAGAGCGCGGGCGGCGCCAAGGCCTTTAAGAAGACCCTCAAGACCTACGGCTATACCGAGGACACCTACAAGGACTCACTCAAGGAGAGTCTGGCGCAGCAGAAACTCAAGGATGCCGTCGCGCCCACGAGCAAGCCCAAGGACAGCGAGATTGTCGATTACATCAACGAAAACCTGTCCAGCTACAACGACGCCCGTCGCTCGTCGAACATCCTGATCAAGGTCGATTCTGACGCTTCCGACGAGGACAAGGCCGCCGCCAAGGCCAAGGCGCAGGAGTGCCTGGACAAGATCAACTCCGGTGAGCTGAGCTTTGAGGACGCCGTTGAACAGTACTCCGAGGACACCGGTTCCAAGGAGAAGAAGGGCGATGTGGGCTGGGATAAGCTCACCACCTTTGTCGACAGCTACCAGACGGCGCTCGAGGGGCTCAACAAGGGCGACGTGAGCGAAGTCGTCGAGTCGACGTACGGTTACCACGTCATCAAGTGCACCGACTACTTCCATGTCGATAATCAGGTTGATGACATCAACCAGGTGCCCAAGGCCATCAAAAAGTACGTCTCCAACGTGGTGAAGACGCAAGCGGCCAGCACCGCGTACAGCGAGTGGCTGGAGCAGTACAAGAAGGATGCCGACATCACCGTCAACCCCATGCCCAAGGACGTGCCGTACAACGTCAGCCTGAAGGGCGTCACCAAGAGTTCGACCGACAATTCGTCGACGACTGAGTAATCATGGGATGGCGCTCGCGTGAGTGCCGCCCACACTATTGAGGAGGATTTGCAGATGACCAACGAAGAGCTGCAGAAGGAAATGATCGCGGCCATGAAGGCTAAGGACAAGGTTCGCCTGTCCATCATTCGCCAGGTCAAGGCCGAGGTGAAGAATATCGAGGTTAACGAGCGCCGCGATGTGACCGAGGAAGACGTCAACAGCATGATCAAGCGTCTGATTAAGCAGACGAGCGAGACGCTGGAGATGTCCATCAAGGCCGGCACCGACCAAGAGCGTACCGACAACCTGACCGAGCAGGTCAAGATTCTGGAGAGCCTTCTGCCCGCGCAGGTTTCGGGCGAGGAGCTCGAGGCCCTGATCGAGCAGGTCATCGCCGAGCTGGGCGCCACGTCCAAGAAGCAGATGGGCCAGGTCATGGGCGCTCTGGGTAAGGCCACTGGCGGCAACTTCGATAAGCCGGCAGCAGCAAAGATCGTTGGAGCAAAGCTGGCGTAATTTGTTGCGCGGTTTTACCAAACCGCGCAACGGCTCGACGCTGCAAACCCGTACACGCGGCAATCTGACGTTCAATTTCAAGGGCGCGACCATAAGGTCTGCGCCCTTTCATTTCACGTCACCTTGCTCGCGTGTACGGGTTTTCGCTGACTTATGCTCAACAAGGGCGGTTGGGCGCTCACTGGGGACAGACTTAAATGAGTGCCCAATGAGTGGGCGGAAGGTTGCGGGTTCTTTACGGGGATGTAGTGTGGGCTGCGGAAACGTGGTTCTTTCCGTACAATAGTTCAACTCGTGTAAACGCAGGGAAGGGACATCCATGGCAGACATGATCGAGATCAAGCATCTCAACAAGTACTTTGGCGACCTGCATGTGCTCAAAGATATCAACCTCACCGTCAAGCGCGGCGAGAAGCTCGTAATGATCGGGCCTTCCGGCTCGGGCAAGTCGACGCTCATCCGCTGCGTCGATTATCTTGAGGAGCCCACGTCGGGCGAGGTCATCATCGACGGTACGCCGCTCACCAAAAAGAATCACCTGGAGATGGCCCGCAAGTATAGCTCCATGGTGTTTCAGCAGTTCAACCTGTATCCCAACATGACGGTGCTCGGTAACCTGACGCTCGCGCCCATCAAGCTGCAAAAGAAGAGCAAGGAGGAGGCGACCGAGATCGCCATCGCCGCGCTCAAGCGCGTCGGCATGGCGCATAAGGCCGGCGAGTATCCGCAGAATCTCTCGGGTGGTCAGCAGCAGCGCATCGCCATCGCCCGCGCCCTGTGCACCAAGCAGCCCATCATCCTGTTTGACGAGCCGACCTCGGCGCTCGACCCCGAGATGGTGCAGGAGGTGCTCGACGTTATGATCGAGCTCGCGCAGGAGGACATCACCATGATCTGCGTGACGCACGAGATGGGCTTTGCGCGCCAGGTGGCCGACCGCGTCATCTTTATGGAGGACGGCCGCATCCTGGAGGAGGGCGCGCCCGAGCACTTCTTCGATAACCCCGAGAACCCGCGCTGCCGCGAGTTCCTGTCCAAGATTCTGCACTAGGCGCGGTGATGGACATGACGGATATAACGAGGGCGGCTGTATCGCGCCGTCACTTTTTGCAGCTGGCGGGCGCCGGCATGCTTGCGCTGGCGGGGACCGCGCTTACCGGTTGCGGCAACTCCACCAGCGGCGAGGGCTCCGACAAGGGGTCCAAGCTTGCGGCCATCAAGTCGCGTGGACATCTGAATGCCGGCGTCAAGAAGGACGTTCCCGGCTATGGCTATTACGACACCGCCAAGGGCCGCTTTGAGGGCATGGAAGTCGATTTGTGCTACCAGATCGCCGCTGCCGTCTTTGGCGTGAGCTACAAGGAGGCCCGCGCCCAGGAGCTTGTCGAGTTTACCGACGTAACGCCCAAGACGCGCGGCCCGCTGATCGATAACGGCCAACTCGACGTGGTCGCGGCGACCTACACCATCACCGACGAGCGCAAGAAGAGCTGGGATTTCTCGACGCCGTACCGCACCGACTACGTGGGACTCATGGTCAAGAAGCGTTCGGGCTTTACCTCGATTGAGGACTTGGACGGCAAGGTCATTGGCGTGAGCCAGGGTGCCACCACGCAGGGCCTGATCGAGCAGATGATCAAGGACAACGGCTTTAGCTGCAAGCCCGAGTTTAGGGCCTTTAGCGGCTACCCCATCATCAAGAGTTCGCTCGACGCCGGCAATATCGACGTCTTTGCCATGGACCGCTCCACGCTGGCCGGTTACATGAACGAGACCGTTGAGCTGCTGCAGCCCGAGGTCAAGTTTGGCGAGCAGGGCTACGGCGTGGCGACCAAGAAGGGCTGCGACCTTTCGGCCGTGGTCGATCAGGTGATTTGCGATCGCCTGGCCGACGGCTGGCTCGACCAAGAGGTCAAGACCTGGGGTCTTGTATAGGCGCATCGTCCAAGGAAGGAATCAAATGCTCGAAGGATTATTTGACGCCGACCGTTGGTCGACGACATTTCAAAACATGGGGCCCTTCTGGGAGGGCTTTGGCGTGACGCTACAGGTGGTCGTTGCCGGTCTGCTGCTGTCGCTGGTGCTGGGCACGCTGCTGGGTGTGTTCTCTACCACCCGTTCGCGCGTGCTGCGCGCCATAAGCCGCGTGTACGTGGAGTTTTACCAGAACACCCCGTTGCCCGTGCAGGTGCTCTTTATGTACATGGCCGGTCCGCAGTTTTTGCAGGCCATAACCGGTGCCGACCAGCCGGTGCGCATCGCGCCGTTCGTGCTGGGCTTCTTGGGCGTGGGCCTGTATCACGCGGCCTACATCTCGGAGGTTATCCGCACCGGTATCGAGGCGGTTCCGCGCGGTCAGATGGAGGCGGCGCAGAGCCAGGGCTTCACCCGTGCGCAGGCGTACTGGTACATCGTGCTGCCCCAGACATTCAAGATCATCCTGCCGCCGCTGTGTAACCAGGCGCTCAACTTGGTCAAGAACACGTCGGTGCTGGCGCTTGTGGCCGGCGGCGACCTTATGTACCGTTCCGACAACTTTGTGAGTCTGTACGGTTATCTGCAGGGATACATCGTCTGCTGCCTTATGTACTTCATCATCTGCTTTCCGCTCGCCATGCTGGTGCAGTGGCTCGAGCGCCGCTCCAAGGAGCGTCCGCGCGGCGTGAGCATCGCCGAGCTGGGGCTCGACAACGTAGAGGAGGCCTAGCGCATGGAAATCTTCAACGCGACCAACCTGCTCTACATTTGGGGCGGCTTTGTTAAGACGATCGAGATCTCGGCGCTGTCGATCTTTTTCTCGCTCATCTTTGGCACGGTGCTGGCGCTCGTTAAAAGCTATGCGCCCCGCCCGTTCCGTATTTTGGTGAGTGCCTATATCGAGCTGTTCCGTTGCACGCCGAACCTGCTGTGGATCCTGTTTATCTACTTTACTGTGCAGGGTTTGGACATTGTGATTTCGACCATCGCCTTTACGCTGTTTACCAGCGCTGTTATGGCCGAGATTGTGCGAGGCGGTCTCAACTCGATTCCGCGCGGCCAGTTTGAGGCAGCGCAGAGCCAGGGCTTCGGCTTCTTTGCCACCATGCGCTACATCATTCTGCCGCAGACGTTTAAGACGATCATTCCGGCGCTGTTTAGCCAGTGCACGACCGTCATCAAGGACAGCTCGTATCTTTCGGGTATTAACGTGGCCGAGCTCATGTACACGGCAAACGTCGTGATGGCCCACGCGATCGACCTGTCGCAGGTGCTTATGCTCTACGGCCTGGTGTTTGCGATGTACTTTGTGCTCAACTTTGGTATCTCGCTGCTGGTTCGCGCATATCAGAGGCGAATGGTGGCAGCGTAGAATGTGGCAAAGGGACAGCCCCTTTGTCACATAGAGAAAGGAATCGCGATGAGCGATCTGGAGAATAAGAAGAATCCTGTGGTCATTACCATCGCGCGCGACTTTGGCGCCGAGGGCCACGAGATTGGTCGCATGCTTGCCGACGAGTTGGGGATTCCGCTGTATGACAACGAGCTGCTGGTGCGTGCGTCGCTGCGCGCGGGCGAGTCGCTCGATAAGATGGCCGCCTACGACGAGCGTCTGGCCGTGGAGAACATGGCGTTTCTGCCCGACCGCTACGATGCGCGTTCGTACTCGGACAAGTTGTTCCAGAAGATGAGCCAGGTGATTTTGGACCTGGGCGAGACCGAGAGCTGCATTATCGAAGGCCGTCTGTCCGATTACCTGCTTCGCAACAACCCCAACCACATTGCCGTGCTGGTGACCGCTCCCTTTGAGGATCGCGTCGAGATTGTGCGCAAGAAGCGTGGCCTTAATAAAAAGAAGGGCGCCAAGCTGGTCAAGCAACAGCAGAAGGCGCGTGAGGCTTTTTACAAGCGCTACAGCGCCGGCAAGTGGAAGATGACGAGCGGTAAGGATATCGTCGTCAATCGCGCCAAGCTGGGCCGCGAAGGCTGCAAAGACGTTATCGCCGCTGCCTACCGCTACAAAGTCGCCCAGCTCGAAGCCTAGCCAATCAAAACCACCACAAAGGCACCTTTGTGGTGGTTTGTTTTAGGCGGAGGGGAAGGTCTTGGCGGCAGTGCCTATCCTCGGCTTTTGCATAGTCTCGATCTGTAACACCAAGCCAGCGAAAATGGCTCTAACTGTTACAGATTGAGATGAACCGTTCGGCCGTCAGCCCAACGTCTTGATCTGTAACACCAGGCGGCATATTTGGTCTCTAACTGTTACAGATTGAGATGCAGCGTGGCCGGCCGGCACAATATCTCAATCTGTAACAACTGCAGGGCTCAACGGACTCCAGCTGTTACAGATTGAGACAAAACGACCGGGCAAGTCCCAAACCACCACAAAGGTGTCTGCCCCATCGTGGTGGTTGGGGTGGTCGGCATAGAAAAAGTCCCCGCCGGGCGTGTGCTCGACGGGGACTTTGCCGTTTGATGGCTAGCGCTGTGGGTGATTACTCGCCCAGCAGGCTCTTGGTGATGGAAGCGGCGGCCTTCTTGCCGGCGCCCATCGCCAGAATGACCGTAGCGGCACCGGTGACGATGTCGCCGCCGGCCCAGATACGGGGATCGGTGGTCTGGCCGGTCTCCTCGTCGGCGACGATGTAGCCCCACTTGTTGAGCTCCATCTTGCCGCCGATCTTGGCAGCGAAGGGGTTGGCGTTGGTGCCGATAGCCGAGATCGCGACGTCGCAGGGGATCTCCTCGATGGCGCCTTCGATGGGCACCGGGCGACGACGGCCGGACTCGTCGGGCTCGCCGAGCTCCATCTTCTGGACCTTGACGGCACACACGGAGCCGTCCTCGCCAGCGACAAACTCGAGCGGGGAGACGAGCGGCAGAACCTCGACGCCCTCGGCCTTAGCATGGTGCAGCTCGGCGCGACGGCAGGGCATCTCGTCCTCGGTACGACGGTAGGCGATGATGGCATGCTCGGCACCCAGGCGCTTGGCGGTACGGACGGCGTCCATAGCCACGTTGCCGCCACCAAAGACGACGACGTTCTTGCCGTGCTTGGTGGGGGTGTCGTACTCGGGGAACTTGTTGGCCTTCATCAGGTTCACGCGGGTGAGGTACTCGTTAGCGAAGAAGACGTTGGGCAGGTTCTCGCCGGGGACGTTGAGGAACTTGGGCAGGCCGGCGCCGGTTGCCACGTAGATGGCGTCGAAGCCCTGCTCGAACAGCTCCTCGGCCGTGGCCATGTTGCCCACGACGGAGTTGTACTCAAACTTGACGCCCATGTCCTCCAGGCCGTCGATCTCGCGCTTGACGACTGCCTTGGGCAGACGGAACTCGGGGATGCCGTAGACCAGCACGCCGCCGCCGGTGAAGAATGCCTCGAAGACGGTGACGTCAAAGCCGTTGCGGGCGAGCTCGCCGGCGCAGGTGATGCCGGACGGGCCGGAGCCGACGACGGCGACCTTCTTGCCGTTCTTGGGGGCCATCTTGGGCGTGGAGGCGAGCTCGGGGCGGTCACCCAGGAAGCGCTCGAGCTGGCCGATGGCCACGGGCTCGGACTTCTTGCCGCGGATGCACTTGCCCTCGCACTGGTTCTCCTGCGGGCAGACGCGGCCGCAGATGGCGGGAAGCATGGAGTCCTCGCGGATGGTATCGAGGGCGCCGCCGAAGTCCTTCGCGCGGATCTGCTCGATAAAGCGGGGGATGTTGATGTTGACGGGGCAGCCCTCAACACAGAACGGCTTCTTGCAGTTGAGGCAGCGCTCGGCCTCGGCCAGCGCCATCTCCTCGGTGAAGCCCTTGTCGACGGGGCGGAAGTCGCAGGCGCGCTCGGCAGCCGGCTCCTCGTTATCGGGGGTGCGGGGCGACTTCATATCGGCAACGAAACGACCGTTAACTAGTGGCATGCGCAGCTCTTTTCCTCATAGGCCTTGAGGGACGCGCCCTCTTCGGAACGGTAAGCGGCCTGGCGGGCACGAAGGTCATCCCAGTCGACCAGGGTGGCATCGAAGTCGGGGCCGTCGACGCAAGCGAACTTGGTCACGCCGCCCACCTCGACGCGGCAGCAGCCGCACATACCGGTGCCGTCAACCATGATGGGGTTGAGCGACGCGATGATGGGGGTGTCGTACTTCTGGGCGGTGAGGGTCGAGAACTTCATCATCGGAACGGGGCCGACGCAGAAGACCTGGCTCACGGCCTTGTCCTGCAGCAGGCGCTCCAGCGGAGCGGTGACAACGCCCTGCTCGCCGTAGGAGCCGTCGTCAGTGGTGATGTGGATGTGGTCCTCGTCGAGGAGCTCGCGGAACTGGTCCTCCATGAGCAGGAGGTCCTTGGTGCGAGCGCCCATGATGGCGTGCACCTCGTGGCCGGTCTCGACCAGGTGCTTGGCGACCGGGAAGGCAATTGCCAGGCCGACGCCGCCGCCAATGACGGCGCAGGGGCCCTCGGCCATCTCGGTGGGAACTCCCAGCGGGCCCACGACGTCGCGCAGCGACTCGCCGGCCTCGTAGGTGGACAGCATCTCGGTGGTCTTGCCGATCACCATGAAGATGAACTCAACCCAGCCCTCGTCACCGTTCCAGCCGGCCAGGGTAAACGGGACGCGCTCGCCCGTCTCGTTGGCGCGAACCATGAGGAACTGTCCAGCGTGCGCATGCTTGGCGATTGCGGGCGCCTCGATGCGGAACTTGAACACCTTCTCCGAGAACTGCGTCTTCTCCAGGATCTTATACATAGAACCCCTCTCTTGTTAGGGCGGCCGAACCGTGCCTCCACGGAAATGGACGGCAGCCCGAATAAAACCGTACGCGCACAGGCGTTGTGCAGACATACGGTGCAAATTATACCCTCATGGACATGCTGTTTACGTGTATCTTCGGCAGGCGGAAAAGTGACCTGCCAAAAAGGGACAGGTTTATTTCGGCAGGTTTTATCAGGCAAAACGACAAAGGGGGCCGGCCTCGCGCATCGGTGGGGCCGGCCCCCTATGGGGCGCTGCATATGTATGGCGGCGCAGGACTTATTGCGATGCGGCCGCGGCGGCGTTTTCGCACATAAAACTGCCAAAATTAACATCCCTAAATGGTAGGTTTTAGTGCTTGCCGTTGGCGGAGGCGGAGCCGTTGACGTGGTCGCGGGCATAGATCACGCCGTGCACGATGGCGAGACCTGCGGCGTCGGCCGCGCGGGCGCAGGTGTCCTGGAAGTCCTCGGCCTCGCGGGCGCGTAGCTGCTTGAGCACATAGTCTGCGACGGCCATCTTGCCGGGAGGGTTGCCGATGCCGGTGCGGATGCGGCTGAAGTCGCGGCTGCCCATCTTGTCGATGATGGAACGTAGGCCGTTGTGGCCAGCATGGCCGCCGCCCACCTTAACACGTACGTCGCCGGCGGGAATGTCGAGCTCATCGTGGATCACGAGCAGCTCCTCGGCCTTGATCTTGTACTCGCGGCAGAGCTTGGAGATGGGGCCGCCCGAGGTATTCATGTACGACTGCGGCTTGACCAGTACAATCTGGCGCTTACCGCCCTCTTCCTCGGGATCGTTGATGTTGATGAGCGCGACCTCGGCGCCGGCCTGGTTTTTCCAGTACGTGACGCCGGCCTGACGGGCCAGCTCGTCAATCGCCTTAAAGCCGGCGTTGTGGCGGGTTTCGGCATATTCCTCGCCCGGGTTGCCAAGTCCGGCAACCATGCGAATCTTAAGCGGCTGTGCAGCTGCCATGTTCATCCTTTCGTTGATTTGTCGCCTGCTATGGTGAGCGACCCTGTTGCCGCTGTCAAATGGAGGGTAATTGAGGGCGTTTGGGGGCGTTTGGACGGACGTCGAAATCCGAGGTGGACAGTTAGTTCAGATACGTATAAGTTCTGAGGACTCGAATTACTCAATTCAATGCCGATACGTTGTTTTGGAGCTTTAGTTAGTCCATATGGCGTTGTTTTGAAGTCTACCCTGCCTTCAAATAGGGCGAATGGTATAGAGATAGCTGCAAAACAGTCTAATTCAATGCGTCCATTTATACGTATTTGAACTAACTGCCCAGCCCTGCTCGACGGCGCACGGGTGATTCGCCGTTTAGACCGGCGCGAGGCCGGTTCCGGCCCGCAGAGCGTTGAGCCAAGCGGCCTGACGCTTGCGATAGCCCTTGATACGGTACCGGAATCGGACTCCTGTGAGTCGATGCATCGTTTGGGCGAAGGCTTCGAGTGCAACAAGGTCTTTCATTTGGTCGCGATTGATAACCAGGACGTGGATGCCCATGGCCTTGAGGCCATTATTTCGATTGCCATCGTGGATGCGAGCGTTTTGAAGCTCATGCCCAATTCCGTTGTATTCGTTGTCGACTCCGGCTGCCGGGCAATATAGGTCGCAGATGGCATAGAGGATGCCCGAGGACATGTTGACCGCAAGAGTATCGAAGTCGATTCGATGGTTGAGTAGCAGGCCTCCCATGGGCAGGCTGCAACATCCGAATCCGCCAAAACGCATGGGTGCGCCTAGGACGGCGAACATTAAGGATTCCGCTGGGGATGCGGATCCGGCTCGGGCGAGCCTGACGGCCGTGCGAAACGAGGCGTAGGAGCTGCTTTTGGCAAACTGTGCGACTGCCTCGAGCTCTTTTATGGTTGTAGCAGGCTCGCATTTGTAGTGTGCCTGCTCGTAGCGGGTTTCGTTTTGTTTTTCGGCTGCCGGTTGGTCGCCCTGGCAATCAAGATCGTCCAGCACTTTGAAGCTATCGGCCTTGGGCCACGTGTCGTCATGGGCGATGGGATAGGTTGCCTCGGGCGGGAGGGAGTAAGAGCCGAGTAGCTCCATGAGAAGCATCAGGACCTTGGCTACGGGCTCATTCCTAGAGTACAACATGGCTGTCATGGCGGGAGACGTTGCGTAGATGTCGGCTTCGATGTGCATGATTGCCCCTGCGGGAAGCGGGGCGGTGATGGAGTGCTGGAGAAGGCGTTCGTCGGGGCGTCTGTTGTTACCATCCGCAACAAGGAGGTCTAAGCGCTCGGAGTCGTCTTCGTTCCAGGCATCAAGCATCGAAAGAGCCGCAAAGTCTATGGCGTCTTTATTGGGAACGCAGCCCGCAAGGGCTTGTGCTTGTTGTTCGGCGTTGATGGCGCTCCAGGGAAGCGCAGAGTACGCCCGTCGACCGCGGCGAATTGCGCGGAGGGCGGAGAAATGTGAGATCACGGCGGTCATAGCTATAAGGTACTCAGCCGTTGGCGAAATGATATGGCTGTGCCGTTCTTTTCGCTCAAAGGAGCGTCGTGTGCCGCGGACGGTAGCGCGATTGTGCGAGGGGCCTTGAAAAACGGAGCGCGGGGCGCTGGTTTGGCCTTGAAGGTATGGACCGAGATGGGTGCTGGACAGTTAGTTCAGATTTGTATAAAACGACCGGGGCATTTTGCCATTACTGAAGGGTTCAGTGGGCAAAATGGAGCAAATGACATAGTGAAGACGTCCGCTAGAAGAGAGATTGGCCAATATTATGCCGACAAGAGGGCTTTTGGCGTATCAAGTGACCCGTGTGAGCGCTCAGAAAAATACAAATTTGAACTAACTGTCCAAGGCGGGTGGTGGCGCGCGCAGACGTGGTGTAAGAGCGTCCCGAGGTCCGTCGC
>NZ_QROQ01000036.1:0-10716 GCF_003475115.1 Collinsella sp. AF37-9
AGACGGAAAGCACATTAAGTGCTTTCCTTTGCGTGCGGAACTCGCGATAAACTTAATTATGCGCCGCTCCCCGTCCGCGCCTGGCAAACGTCGTTGGACTTATCACTGACAGGAAATGACCGCTTGCATATCGCCCGCTGGCTTGGCACGGTACAATGCTTGCAGCTTTTAATTCATGGATTAGTGGAGTTATTGATGGCAGAATCTCGTGCGGAGCGTAGGGCTCGTCGTGCTTTGGTGGAAGCGGCTGAGGGGTCAAAAGAGGAGAAATCCTCTACGAAATCCAAGTCTTCTAAAGCTGCAAAAAGCAAGTCGGCTAAGGGCAAGGCTAAGGCCAAGCGTCCCGGCTCTCGTCGGAGCGAGGACAAGGCATCTCAGACTCGCACCAAGCGCCCACATAAAGATTCGGTTTCGCCTGCGCGAAAGGCCGTGGATCCCAAGTCGCCTTGTTCCATCATGCGGGCTTGTGGTGGATGCACGGCGATCAATCGTCCTTATAAGAAGCAGCTGGCGGCCAAGCAGGCTGCTATGGAAGAGCTGTTTGCTGAGCTCTGCGAGCGCGAGGGTATTGCCGTTGATCCCATTCGCGGTATGGGTGTTACCCTGGGCGACCCGGGTAAGTATCCTGCGCCGCGTGGCTTTCGTCATAAGGCTGCCACTCCCTTTGCTCCCGGTAAGGAGGGCGCTGTCCGTTGCGGTTTCTTTGAGCGTGGCACGCACAAGATCGTTGCCGTACCCGAGTGTCCTGTCGAGGCGCCAGGTGCCCGTCAGATTCTCAACGGCATCGCGCGCGAAGCTGAGCGGCTGCATATTCCCGCCTTTAATGAGGACAAGCATCTTGGTTTGCTTCGCTATGCCGTCGTCCGCTGCGGTTGGCGTACCGACCAGGTCATGGTTACGCTCGTGACCGCCCAGCGTGACTTACCGCATGCACAGGAGTTCTTTGAGGCCGTCGCGGTACTCGATCCGCATATCGTCACCGTTGCCCAAAATATCAATGGCCGTCCCGGTAACGCCATCTTGGGTGAGGAGACTCGTATCGTCTATGGCGCCGAGTGCATGCGCGACCAGCTGCTCGGTTGCGAATTCGATATCTCCCCTACCGCGTTCTATCAGACCAATCCGCAGCAGACCGAGCTGCTCTATCAGCTCGCGATTGACGGCATGGACCTGCAGCAGGGCAACATTCTTATGGACGCTTACTGCGGCAGCGGCACCATCGGTCTGTGCGCCGCGAAGGATGCCCAGGACAGAGGTGTCGGCATTATGCTGCTCGGCGTGGAGCGTAACCCGGCGGGCATTGCCGACGCACGTCGCAATGCCGAGCTCAACGGCCTCACCCGCAGCGCTTGGTTTATGGCCGACGACGCCACCGATTACATCCTGGACGCCGCCGATAACAACGAGCGCGTTGACGTTCTCTCCATCGACCCGCCGCGCGCCGGCTCCACCCCCGAGTTCCTCGAGGCCGCCTGCGCGCTCAAGCCGCGCCGCATCACCTATATCAGCTGCAACCCCGTGACCCAAGAGCGCGACCTGCACCAGCTCCTCGACGGAGGCTATCGCCTGCTCAAGATCACGCCAGTCGACATGTTCCCCCATACCGACCACACCGAGACCGTCGCGGTCCTCGAGCGCCGCTAACCCACCCCAGTAGATTTTTGGGACATGCCTTAAAATCTACCGGCACAAGAAAGGGGGCGGCCCGTCTGGACCGCCCCCTTTCGTTGGATATATGAGCCCGTTACATGCTCTTGCGCAGGTCACACACGCCGGCTGCCGCCATCTCGCGCAGCAGCGTCTCGCGATCGCGCGTCACGATCAGATCCAGCGGGAAGTGAATCTCATCGAGCATCTTGCGCGCCTGGTCGAGCTTGCCAATTGCCATACCAATGTGCGCGTCGGTCGAGACGCCAATCCCCACGCCCAGTTCGGCGCAGCGCTCGGCAATCTTGCGACAAGCGCCCCAATGCTCGGCATCGGTACCATGCTCAAGACTATGGTTGTTAATCTCGATAATCTTGTGCTTGGCCTTTGCCGCCAACAACACCTCATCGATATCAAAGGAAACACCCGAGCGGCCCGTGTGACCCAGCATAAACACTTTGGGGTGCTCCAGAGCATTGATATACATCTCGGTCGTCTGGGCGAGCGTCGCGCCTTCAGCGAGCTGCGGATTATGCACACTCGCAACCAAATAATCCAAATTGCGCGTAACCAAATCGAACAGCGAATGCTCACGACTATACGAATCGCCGGCGATATCGAGCGAAACGGGAATGTCCTCGCCAAACAAGCTGCCGTCCAGCGAAACGATATCGGCCTCGGCACCACGCAGCACCAGTACGCCGCTCCAAATGCGCGGCCAGATATCCTGGTTAATAAAGAACTGGTAACTGCGCAGGTCATTGGGGCAAGGTGAAACCATAGAGCTCAGATGGTCGGCAGATCCGAGCACCTGCAGGCCACGCTCTGCCGCCCAGTACACATTCTCCTCAATGGTCGAATATGCATGCGCAGAGAACATCGTATGGGTATGGATATCACAAGAAAGCAGGTAGGGCATCGGATCTCCTTATCCGGCATGGCCGTCGCGTATATTCATTGTACGCATAGCCTTCGATAGTCGTAAAACCGCTCCATCCCAACGACACAACGTACATGACAACGGGGTCCGGCTTAACACCAAACCCCGTTTCACGTAAAACATTACAGGCAGAGCGCTTTGCTTTTAACGATACTCGTCTGCCAGCTGCTTCCAGGCAGGTAGCGAATTGACAATCGTCTCGTAACTCACGCAATAGCCAAGGCGGAACCAACCCGGCATACCAAAGCTGTCCGAGGGAACCGCGAGCAGCTCGTACTTCTTCGCGCGCTCGCAAAATGCATTTGCATCGGGCTCGAGCGCCTTCACCCACAGGTAGAACGCGCCATCCGGCTCAACATAGGTATAGCCGTACTCCGCCAATGCGTCGGTGAGCGCCGTGCGGTTGCGCGCATAGGCCTCGACATCACTCGGCTCATCGATGCAGTCGATAATCACGCGTTGGAAGAGCGCCGGTGCGCACACAAAGCCCAGCGTACGGGCGGCACCCGCAACAGCCGGCATCAGACGCGCCGCCTGCGGGTTGGTGTTGGGAACCAAAATCCAGCCCACGCGCTCGCCCGGTAGCGAAAGCGACTTGGAATACGAGTAACACACGATGGTGTGCTCGTAGATCGAAGGCACCCAAGGCACCTCGGCGCCATAGACAATCTCGCGATACGGCTCATCCGGGATAAGCATGATCGGGTTCTCGGGGTCGCGCTTGACGTTGGCCTCGCGCAGAACATTGGCCAGTCGCGTCAGCGTGTCGCGCGTATACACGGCGCCGGTCGGGTTGTTCGGCGAGTCGATGATGACAGCTGCCGTTTTATCGGTAATCGCCTTGAGCACGTTATCCACGCTCAGCTGGAACGTATCTTCATCGGCGAGCGCCTCGACACACGTACAGCCGGCCTTCTCAATCCACACGCGATACTCCGGGAAGTACGGGGCGATAACAATGACCTCGTCACCCGGGTTCGTAACGGCGTTGAGCGTACAGGTGAGCGAAGCCGCCGCGCCCACGGTCATAAAGACATCCTTGCCCTCATAGCTCGTACCGAAGCGGCGGTTGAGCGACTCGGCGACGGCTGCTCGGCATTGCGGCAGGCCCGGCGCGGGCGTATAGCCATGCAGCTGGTCACTCGGCAGCTCCAAGGCCTTCTTAATGGACTCCGCCACGGCAGCAGGCGCCGGAACACTCGGGTTTCCCAGCGAAAAATCGAATACGTTCTCTGCGCCGATCTGCGCCTTGCGCTCAAGGCCATAGCTAAAAATCTCGCGGATGATGGAGCTTTCCGCACCGCGAGCATACATGGTTTCGTTGATCATCTGTTCCCCTTTCGCATAGGCGGTATTGTACGCTTTAGTTGAGCAAAGTGCCGCAGCAATGTTGATTGGGGACAGACGGCCCCATATCGCTCAAAAGAAAAACCTCCGCAGGTTTCCCCGCAGAGGCTTTTGCAACAAAGACTATTTGTCGGCGTCGGTGTTGCCGTCAGCGTTGGCAGCATTGCCATCACCGGCATCATCGGATGCGGCTTCGGCATCCTCCTGCATGGCCGCCTGCGCAAAGGCCGCGGCATCAGCCGCCAGCTCCTCCTCGCTCATGCGAGGCAAGCGCTTCTTGGTCGGCATGCCGGCCGCCTTGGCATTGCGCTCCTCCTTGGCCGCCAGGATATCGCCCTCGCGCTCAAGGTAGGCATCCCACTCATTGTCGAGCAGGGCGTTCACGGCGTCGCCTTCGACGGTCTCGCGCTCAAGCAGCACTTTCGCCATAAGATCGAGTTGATCGCGGCGGGCATCCAGGATCTCGACCGCACGGCGATGGGCCTCGCGCATGATGCGCTGAACCTCGATATCGATGCGGCGCGCCGTCTCCTCGGAGTAATCCTGGTGATCGGCGTAATCGCGACCAAGGAATACCTGATGCTGCGCCTCACCAAACACCTGCGTTCCAAGCTCCTCGCTCATGCCCAGGCGCGTGACCATCTCGCGCGCCATCTTGGTCGCGCGCTCCAGATCGTTGCTCGCGCCCGATGTGATGTCATCGCACATGAGCTCCTCGGCAACGCGACCGCCCAAGAACACGGCGAGCTCGTCGAGCATCTCGTTCTTGGTCTTGAGGAAGTGGTCCTCCTGCGGAAGCTGCAGCGTGTAGCCCAGGGCCTGACCGCGGCTGACAATCGAGATCTTGTGGACCGGATCGGAATGCTCCAGGATGTGGCCCACCAGGGCATGACCGCTCTCGTGGTAGGCAATCGTGGTGCGCTCGGCCTCGGTCATCACGCGACCCTTGCGCTGCGGACCGGCAATCACGCGCTCCATCGATTCCTCGACCTCGTCCATCGAGATCACAGAACGATGACGGCGAGCGGCCAGCAGCGCAGACTCGTTGAGCAGGTTCGCCAAATCGGCACCAGTAAAGCCAACGGTCATCTGGGCGAGCTTCTCAAACTTAACGTCCTCGTCCATCGGCTTGTTCTCAGCATGCACGCGCAAGATCTGCTCGCGGCCCTTTACGTCCGGGCGGTCAACCGTGACTTGGCGGTCAAAACGGCCGGGACGCAGCAGCGCCGGATCCAGAATGTCGGGGCGGTTGGTCGCGGCGATCAGGATGACCGACTCGCTTTCCTCAAAACCGTCCATCTCGACCAGCAGCTGGTTGAGCGTCTGCTCGCGCTCGTCGTGGCCGCCGCCCAAACCGGCTCCGCGCTGACGTCCCACGGCATCGATCTCGTCAATAAAGATGATTGACGGAGCCTGAGACTTGGCCTCCTTAAAAAGGTCGCGCACGCGGCTGGCGCCGACGCCCACGAACATCTCAACAAAGTCAGAGCCCGAGATGCTAAAGAACGGCACGCCCGCCTCGCCGGCAACGGCCTTGGCCAGCAACGTCTTACCGGTACCCGGAGGGCCCACCAGCAACACGCCGCGGGGAATCTTGGCGCCCAGCTTGCGATAGCGGTCCGGGTCGCTCAAGAAATCGCGAATCTCTTCGAGCTCCTCGACCGCCTCATCCACGCCAGCGACATCCTCAAACTTGACCTTGGGACGCGTAGCCTCGTTGGTCTTGGCGTTGGTCTTGCCAAACTGCATGTTCCTATTATTGGCGCCCATCATCTGGCGCATAAAGTAGAACATGATGGCGATCAGGGCAATCGTCGGTAGCACGCCATCGCCAAGTCGCCCCAAAAATCGGGGTCGTTGGTGTTGACGATGTACTTGGTGTCGGGGTGCTCCGCCATAAGCTCGGCAAGCGAATCGGAACCGACATAGGTCGAGGAAAAGCTCTTGAGCTCGCTCGTGTCGCCCTTGTCCTTTTTCGTCTTCCAGTAATGACCCGCCACGCTTCCGTCTTGAACCGTATAGGTCAAATC
Organism: Collinsella sp. AF37-9; assembly: GCF_003475115.1. Classification (NCBI taxonomy): domain Bacteria; kingdom Bacillati; phylum Actinomycetota; class Coriobacteriia; order Coriobacteriales; family Coriobacteriaceae; genus Collinsella; species Collinsella sp. AF37-9. The sequence continues at coordinate 5,965 of NZ_QROQ01000036.1, forward strand.
TTCGACGCGATCCTGCTTGATGGCGCCGACCATCTCACTCGTCGCGAGCTTAACGGTATTGCTGGAGTTGGCAAAGCCAGAGCCCATGTTAAAGAAGGCGTAGCCCAGAAGCGCGCAAGCCAAAATAAAATACAGCCAGCCCGTACGCGTGGGCTTCTTGCCTCCGGGCATCCCCGGGATCTTAGGCTCCCGGGGAGTCTGGGAATTGTTGTCGTTACGGTCGTCGGGCATCTTACGAATAAACCTCCGGTTTCAAAATGCCCAGATACGGAAGGTTACGATAGCGCTCGGCATAGTCGAGGCCGTAGCCCACCACAAAGGCATCGGGGCAATGGGTTCCAACATACTTGGGCGTGACGGCCGAGGTACGGTCCTCAACGTCCTTCCATAGGAAGGCGGCGACCTCCAGAGAAGCGGGCTTACGGCTCTCGAGGTTCTTCATCAGGTACTTGAGGGTCAGGCCCGAGTCCAGAATGTCCTCGACGATCAGCACGTCGCGACCACGGATGTCGATATCCAGGTCCTTAATGATACGCACGATACCCGAAGACTTCACACCGTCGCCATAGCTCGAAACAGCCATGAAATCGATGTTGGTCGGCAGCTCGATCTTGCGCATCAGGTCGCCCATAAAGACCACGGCGCCGCGCAGGACCGCAATCAGCACCAGATCCTTACCCGCATAGTCGCGCGTAATCTGCTCGCCCAAGCGAGAGACGATACCGTCGATATCCTCCTGCGTAAACAGAACCTTCTCGATATCCGGATGTTGAGAAGCCATGACAACCCTTTCTTGTGCTTAATCGCCCACACACCGCCGTATGGACGCGAACTACACATTCTAGCAGCGCACGGGGTATATTTTCCAGCCCGCGCACCATCAGCGCGGGAATACCGTCAACGCCGCACAGAATAGCTGGCGCGAAGCGCTATTCCGCATCGACCACACGAAGCAGATATGCCACGCGCGTTGCGGCCGTGCATTTAAAACGCTCGTCCGCGCGAACGCCCGCGACCCATACTACGGCACCTCCCGGAGCCGTTCTTACCACGGGTACGCCAGAGCGGTCTGAAACAGGAATGCGCGCCTCGTTTAACAGGTCTGACACTTTCTTGCTTCGGCCGTTCATCCCCAACGGGCACATCACGTCTCCCGGCACAGGGCTATCCACCCACAGGCGCGCCGATCGTGCCTCGGTGGGAATCTCCCCGCGCGAGCCGGCTAACATCCGCTCGCTATCGCGGTCGGCAAACCCCAGGGCCGCCGCATCCACCAAGGCCGCAACCTTTCCGGCAGCAGCAAGCTCGCGGGCACGGTGCACGATATCGCACCCCGGCTCCACAGCCATCGGCTCCGCTGTCAGCATATGCCCCGCCCCCAGCGGCAGACGACCGGGAACGGAGATCCAATCGGCCACTAAACCCTCGCGCGCCGCCGGGGCCTTGAACGCCAGCGTGCCAAACTCCACACGGGCATCAATTCCCGCAGGAAGCGTAACCGAGCCCGAGCCCGCAGCGACGCAGGCGAGCACGCGCTCCACGTGCCGCATCTCCGGTCGCGCGTCGGGATCGATGCGCTTAATCGCCAATCGCACGATACGCCGTGCAATCACAACCTCAGCGGCGGCAAGACGGCGCGCATCGAGCACAAGTGCGCCCGCCGCTTCCCTGCGCAGGCAGCTTCGAAACGCCTGTGCCGAAAGCTGGGAAAGAAAGGCGTCTTCGTCGCCCAGAATTTCGCAAGCGGCGCCAATCGTCTTACAGACGCTCGCGTTGCGCTGTGCCACCACCGGCATCACCCGATGGCGTACATAGTTGCGCAGGTACGAAACGTCCTCGTTGCTTTCATCTTCCCGCCATGGCTGACCGTGCACCTGCAGATAGCTCACGAGCTCATCGTGCGTGAGGTCGAGCAAGGGGCGAACCACAATGTTCCGACGGCGCGGAATGCTCGATAGACCCGCGGGACCCGACCCTTTAATGGCATTCATCAAAAATGTTTCCGCGCGGTCCGACGAAGTATGCGCGGTACAGATACGAGCCGCCGTCCGCGGTGCGCCCGATTCGGCACAAAGTTCGCGAACGTATCTCCGTGCCGCGGCATAGCGCACCTCGCGAGCCGCAGCCTCGATATTGCCCGATTCGTCATCAAAATAGGCATGCTCAACACACAGCGGCAAACCGTATTGTGCGCACAGGTCACGTACAAAGGCCTCGTCGCCATCGGATGCCTCCCCGCGCAGATGATGGTTTACATGCAGCACGTGCAATCGCTCGCGCGCAATGGGAGCGACGCCGCGCCCGTCCTGGATATCCAGCTTTGATGTGCAAGCCATAAGGAGCAGCGCCGTCGAGTCCGCACCGCCTGATATCATGAGCACTACGGGGGCAGCGGCCTGCCGCGTTGCCAGGGCGCTCTTATCCGTCCTCGGCGCGGCATGATGTCCATAGTGCTGAGATACCGTTGGCATTCGCTTCCTCCTCTATTCGTCCGCACTCATTGTATCCTTTGGAATCTTATGTCTCGCCTGCACCTTCATATCCTCGGCAGCGGCTCAAAAGGCAACTGCGCACTCGTCGAGGGACCTCAGGGGCTCATCATGATCGACAACGGCCTGTCCCGCCGCGAGACACTTAAACGCATGGCGGAGCTTGGCCTCTCGGCAGACGACGTCGCCGCTCTTGTAATCACCCATGAGCATGGTGACCATATCAAGGGGCTCGATGTATGGTGCAAGCACTGGCATGGTCCCCTCTTTGCCAGCAGGGACACCCTTTCATGCAAAGAAAACCTCGCGCGCCTGCCCGTAGAGGAATTTGACCCCGGCGACACGCTCCCCATTGCCGGCATCCACGTGCAAACCTACTCAACATCGCACGATGTCATCAATCCTGTCGGCTATCGATTTAATGCTCTCGATGATTCCATTGGGTTTGCCACCGACACCGGAGAGTTATCGAGCAAGGCCATAGGCATCCTCAAAGACTGTCGAGTTCTCGCGCTCGAAAGCAACCACGATGTAGCTATGCTGCGCGAAGGAGCGTACCCCCGCTTTCTTCAGGAGCGCATCCTGTCCACAAAGGGGCACCTCTCCAACAACCAGGCCGCCGAAGCCGCGCGCGAACTTGTTACCGATCGCACCGAACAGCTCATCGCCATGCATATCAGCCAGGACAATAATCGTCCAAGCCTTACCGTCAAAAGCTATGCCAACGCGCTTGATGCAAGTCTCGATGATGAACTCGGCAGTTCTGCCACCCGTCTTCAAGGGCCACGGAAGCTCTCGATACGCCCTGCAAGTCAGTATCAACCGACAACTATTCAATAGCCCCTCAAGACAACAAAAGGGGGCTGGGAATCACTTCCCAGCCCCCTTAACTCATACTCTCGATTGAAGCAGAGCCATCGTTAGTCGATGGAGATCTTCGTGACGTTCTTCTTCTCGACGATCTTAGGAACCGTAACGGTGAGGATGCCGTCAGCATACTTTGCAGAGAGGCCCTCGCTCGAAGCGTCCTTCAGATATACGCCACGCGTCGCGCTGTACGAGCTAAACTCCTTCTGGAGGAAGTTCTTACCCTCGTTTTCGGCGCTCTCCTCGACGTTCACGCTGATGGACAGGCGACCCTCATTGAGCTCAACGTCGATGTCATCCTTGGCGACACCGGTCAGATACGCCTTGACCTCGTAGCCATCGCCCTTGTCCTCAACGTCAACGGGGAACGCCTTGGAGGCAATCGAGTTGTTTGCAAGGTCGGTCATATCATCAAACAGATCGAACAGCGAGCTAGCAGAAGGACGAACGCCAAAAACCGAACGATAAGGAACCATGCTTGCCATGTTTACCACTCCTTTTAAGGACTGCCGAGCCATCTTCTAGGTGACTGGGACTTCTTTTGACGCTCTTATATATGCCCACCCAGTGCCCATATATACATCGACTATAAAGTTTTTTGAGTCCAGTACTATAAGCATATCTAAGTGTGTATGACTCAGGTTTTAGTAAGGTTAAGGTTCTTTGAACCAGAGCTTAAATAACAAGTATGTTCGCAGCTACAAATAACAAGGGGCTTACAATGAGCGCGTACACGTTGTTGGTAACGAGCTAAAGGGCATCATGGACGACCAAAACCAGAACAATATGTTTATGCCGACGCAGGGCGAAGATACTTCTACGCAGCCGCCACGGTTCCATCGCCCCCACATCTCGCAAGAGCCCATCAATGACCCAGAGCCCAAATATGTGACAAGAAACCGATATCAAACGCTCGAAGAAGCCCAAACGGGACGTAAACATATGGGCGTTGCCTCGGGAGACCCTGTATATCTGAAAGACGCACCATTATCTAAAAACAGCGCAGCTAGTGATGAGCCGATGAAAGCATCCGCCGCTCATCAACAAAGAGGGCCTCGACCCAAGCAAACCTTGACGCATTCGGCTCGCTATCTCGAAACGCCAAAACAGGGAAAATCAATCTTCGTTTCGTCAAGTAAAAGACGCAAGCAGCATCAACTGACAATTCTGCTTTTGATCATTGCGGCCATAGCAGTTGCCCTTGTTATACGATTTATTTTCTTTAAATAAAGGCTCAATACCGAAAACAACAAGATCGTCTGGTGTAATTGAGTCATTTACGCCCCGTAAACGCAAAAAAGGGGAGGCCGCGAGGCCTCCCCCTTCTTCAAGTCAAGCGTACGGCTCGGTGCCGTCCACCGGTCAGCGGCGCCCTGGCCTCCCACGGGCTGGCCCC
>NZ_QROQ01000036.1:10726-10948 GCF_003475115.1 Collinsella sp. AF37-9
ACGGCTCGGTGCCGTCCACCGGTCAGCGGCGCCCTGGCCTCCCACGGGCTGGCCCCGCAGTACTCTCGGCGCGATGGGGCTTAGCTTCCGGGTTCGGAACGGGACCGGGCGTGCCCCCCATGCTCTGGCCGCTGACCGGTGGGCGGCGCCCACCGTTACGGTGATCTGGGTCTCATCTACGTGCCCTGGGGGCCGCATGGCGCATAGGGGAGGTGACTCGGG
>NZ_QROQ01000036.1:10958-15852 GCF_003475115.1 Collinsella sp. AF37-9
ACGTGCCCTGGGGGCCGCATGGCGCATAGGGGAGGTGACTCGGGGGCATCCTCGTGCCCGGACCGCGCATGAGCGCTCAGTCCCGCGGGCCGCGAGGTGCGGTTCCGGAAGAGCTCGGGCGATTAGTGCGGCTCGGCTGAGGCTGTCGCCAGCCTTGCACCTGCCGTCTATCGACCAGGTAGTCTACCTGGGCCCTTACCGGAAGGAGAACTAATCCCTGGAACGGCTTCCCGCTTAGATGCCTTCAGCGGTTATCCGCGCCGCACGCGGCTACCCGGCCGTGCCGTTGGTCGACAACCGGTTCACCGGAGGTGCGTCCACCCCGGTCCTCTCGTACTGGGGGCAGCCTCCATCGATTCTCCTGCGCCCACGGAGGATAGGGACCGAACTGTCTCACGACGTTCTGAACCCAGCTCGCGTACCGCTTTAAACGGCGAACAGCCGTACCCTTGGGACCTGCTCCAGCCCCAGGATGCGATGAGCCGACATCGAGGTGCCAAACCTTGCCGTCGATGTGGACTCTTGGGCAAGATCAGCCTGTTATCCCCGGAGTACCTTTTATCCGTTGAGCGACGGCCCACCCACTCGGGGCCGCCGGATCACTAGAGCCTGCTTTCGCACCTGCTCGGCTTGTGGGCCTCGCAGTCAAGCCCGCTTGTACTCTTGCATTCAAAAGGACGGTTGCCGACCGTCCCGAGCGGACCTTCGCGCGCCTCCGTTACCCTTTAGGAGGCGACCGCCCCAGTCAAACTGCCCGCCTGGCACGGTCCCCGAGCCGGTCGACGGCCTCGGGTTAGGACGCCGGTCGCGCGAGGGCAGTATTCCAAGGGCGGCTCCCCGGGGGCTGGCGCCTCCGGATCGATGCCTCCTGCCTATCCTCTACACGCGGGACCAGCGGCCAATGCCAAGCTGCAGTGAAGGTTCACGGGGTCTTTCCGTCCTTCCGCGGGTAAGTCGCATCTTCACGACCAGTGCAATTTCACCGGGTCCATGGTCGAGACAGCGCCCAAGTCGTTGCGCCTTTCGTGCAGGTCGGAACTTACCCGACAAGGAATTTCGCTACCTTAGGACCGTTATAGTTACGGCCGCCGTTTACCGGGGCTTGGCTTCGGGGCTTCGCGCGATGCGCTAACTCCTCCGCGTGACCTTCCGGCACCGGGCAGGCGTCAGACCCTATACGTCGCCTTGCGGCTTCTGCAGAGTCCTGTGTTTTTGGTAAACAGTCGCTTGGGCCTCTCCACTGCGGCCCGCCTCCGCTCCCGGAGCAAGTCCGTTCACGTACGCGCGGGCACCCCTTCTCCCGAAGTTACGGGGCCATTGTGCCGAGTTCCTTGACCATGGTTGACCCGATCGCCTCGGTATGTTCTACCCACCCACCTGTGTCGGTTTGCGGTACGGGCGCGCACGCGCCTGCCTAGGGGTTTTTCTAGGGACCTCGGGCTCACTCGCTTCGCTCAGATGCTTCGTCCGGAGCCTCGCCCTCGTGCGGACCGGATTTCCCTGGTCCGCGGGCCGCGCTCCATCACGGGGACGTCCAGAACCCCGCCGAGCCACCCCCATCCGTCGCCCCGTCGGTCGTAGCGCCGCGTGCGCGGTGCAGGAATGTCTGCCTGCTGCGCGTCGGCTACGCCTTCCGGCCTCGCCTTAGCCCCCGACTGACCCTGGGAGGATTAGCCTTGCCCAGGAAACCTCGGGTTCACGGCGGACGAGTTACTCTCTCGTCTCTCGCTACTCATGCCAGCATTCTCACTCCCATGCGCTCCACCGCCGGTCGCCCGGCGGCTTCCCCGCCCATGGGAAGCTCCCCTACCGATTCTATATAGATAAAATCCCGCCGCTTCGGTGTCCAGCTTAGCCCCGTGTATTGTCGGCGCATGTCCACTCGACCAGTGAGCTGTTACGCACTCTTTGAATGCATGGCTGCTTCTAAGCCAACATCCTGGTTGTCTGGGCGGACGCACATCCTTTGCCACTCGGCTGGAACTTGGGGACCTTAGCGGGCGGTCCGGGCTGTTTCCCTCTCGAGCACACAGCTTAGCCCACATGCTCTGACTGCCGCGCTCTGGGCCGCCGGCATTCGGAGTTCGGTTGGATTCGGTAGGCGGCGAAGCCCCCTCGTCCATCCGGTGCTCTACCTCCGGCGGTGAACGCGCGACGCTAGCCCTAAAGCTATTTCGGGGAGAACGAGATATCTCCGGGTTTGATTGGCCTTTCACCCCTATCCGCAGGTCATCGCCGCCGTTTTCAACCGACGTGCGTTCGGCCCTCCACGGGGTCTTACCCCCGCTTCAGCCTGCCCACGGATAGCTCACCCGGCTTCGCGTCCGCGGCGCGGGACTCAAGTCGCCCTGTTAAGGCTCGCTTTCGCTCCGGCTCCCTTTCGGTTAACCTCGCCCCGCGCCAGCGACTCGCTGGCTCATTCTACAAAAGGCACGCCGTCACACCCCGAAGGGTGCTCCGACTGCTCGTGGGCGCACGGTTTCAGGTACTGTTTCACTCCCCTCCCGGGGTGCTTTTCACCTTTCCCTCACGGTACTGGTGCGCTATCGGTCACAGGGTAGTACTCAGGCTTGGATGGTGGTCCACCCAGGTTCGGACCGGGTTTCACGTGCCCGGCCCTACTCAGGGACCGCGTCGCGCCGTCCGGTCTGGGTTCGCGTACGGGGCTGTCACCCGCTGCGGCCGGCCCTCCCATGCCGTTCCGCTCCCCAGCCGGACCTGCGCCCGGGGGCGGCAGCCCCCGGATGCGCGGCCCTGCAACCCCGTCGGCGGAACCCCTGCCGGGTATGCCCGCTCGACGGTTTGGCCATCGGTCCCCTTTCGCTCGCCGCTACTCGGGGAGTCTCGAGATTGATTTCCTCTCCTCCGGGTACTTAGATGTTTCAGTTCCCCGGGTTGTCCTCCCGGCCCCTATGTGTTCGGGGTCGGGATATCCACACCTCTGTGGATGGGTTCGCCCATTCGGAGACCCCCGGGTCGAAGGATGTGTGCTCCTCGCCGGGGATTATCGCAGCTTGCCGCGTCCTTCATCGGCTCCCTGTGCCAAGGCATCCGCCGTGCGCCCGTGGTATCTTGCGGGACCGCTCTCGGGCCCGCGGGATATCCACGTGTCGCTAATAAAAATTAATCGATATCATGAATAGCGCTCGTATGTCGCAATTCGGGTATCTCATACCGCGGCACAGTCTTGACTGTGCTCGCGATCAGATGCTCCTCACTCATATATAAGTGAATTCTTCTTGTTTGGATCGGATGAATGATTGCTATCATTCTGTCTGATAAATCGCAGAAAAGAATCGAGTCTGGAAGAATGATCTTCCATCTCTCTCCTATCGCTATGCGGCTCTCAAGGTACGCGGGTGCGACCCCGGGGACCGGGTGCTGCGGGGAATCATCCTGGCGGACATCTACCGGACGGGCTCCTGCCCTCTATTCGAGTTAAGTTGATCTCTCTAGAAGATTTATCTCCCTAGAAAGGAGGTGATCCAGCCGCACCTTCCGGTACGGCTACCTTGTTACGACTTCACCCCCCTCACCCTCCACACCTTCGGCGCCTCCCCCCTCTCGGTTGGGCCGGCGACTTCGGGTGCAGACGACTCGGGTGGTGTGACGGGCGGTGTGTACAAGGCCCGGGAACGCATTCACCGCGGCATGCTGATCCGCGATTACTAGCAACTCCGACTTCATGGGGGCGGGTTGCAGCCCCCAATCCGAACTGGGGCCGGCTTTCCGGGATCCGCTCCCCCTCGCGGGGTGGCATCCCTCTGTACCGGCCATTGTAGCACGTGTGCAGCCCAGGGCATAAGGGGCATGATGACTTGACGTCGTCCCCGCCCTCCTCCGCCTTGACGGCGGCGGTCCCGCGTGGGTTCCCGGCATCACCCGATGGCAACACGCGGCGGGGGTTGCGCTCGTTGCGGGACTTAACCCAACATCTCACGACACGAGCTGACGACAGCCATGCACCACCTGTATGGGCTCCTCTCGGCCACGGGGTCTCCCCCGCTTCACCCATATGTCAAGCCCTGGTAAGGTTCTTCGCGTTGCTTCGAATTAAGCCACATGCTCCGCTGCTTGTGCGGGCCCCCGTCAATTCCTTTGAGTTTTAGCCTTGCGGCCGTACTCCCCAGGCGGGACGCTTAATGCGTTGGCTGCGGCACGGGGGGATCGTCCCCCCACACCTAGCGTCCATCGTTTACGGCTGGGACTACCAGGGTATCTAATCCTGTTCGCTCCCCCAGCTTTCGCGCCTCAGCGTCGGTCTCGGCCCAGAGGGCCGCCTTCGCCACCGGTGTTCCACCCGATATCTGCGCATTCCACCGCTACACCGGGTGTTCCACCCTCCCCTACCGGACCCAAGCCGCGGAGGTTCCGGGGGCTTCGGGGGGTTGAGCCCCCCGCTTCGACCCCCGGCCTGCCGGGCCGCCTACGCGCGCTTTACGCCCAATGAATCCGGATAACGCTCGCCCCCTACGTATTACCGCGGCTGCTGGCACGTAGTTAGCCGGGGCTTCTTCTGCAGGTACAGTCTTGACTCTTCCCTGCTGAAAGCGGTTTACGACCCGAAGGCCTCCGTCCCGCACGCGGCGTCGCTGCGTCAGGGTTCCCCCCATTGCGCAAGATTCCCCACTGCTGCCTCCCGTAGGAGTCTGGGCCGTGTCTCAGTCCCAATCTGGCCGGTCGGTCTCTCAACCCGGCTACCCGTTGTCGGCACGGTGGGCCGTCACCCCGCCGTCTACCTGATGGGCCGCGGAGCCATCCCCTCCCGTCGGGGCTTTAGCCGGGGTGCCATGCGGCACCCCGGGGTATCCGGTATTACCCGTCCTTTCGGGCGGCTATCCCGGGGGAGGGGGCAGGTTCTCCACGTGTTACTCAGCCGTTCGCCACTCGCTTC
>NZ_QROQ01000037.1:0-233 GCF_003475115.1 Collinsella sp. AF37-9
GAGGCCGCCGGGGAGGCCGCGGCCGCCTCCACCGCGCCCCCGCCGGCGCTCGTCGAGGCCGAGACGGCGGCGCTGCTCGAGGGCGACGAGACCTACGCGTGCCCGCTCACCGTGCCCGGCATCGGCCCGAGGACCGCGGCGCAGCTCGCGGTGTCGGTCGACATCGCGAGGTTCCCGGACCACGACCACCTGGCCTCGTACCGCGGCATAGCCCCGAGGGTGAGGAGCTCCGG
>NZ_QROQ01000037.1:243-15626 GCF_003475115.1 Collinsella sp. AF37-9
GCGGCATAGCCCCGAGGGTGAGGAGCTCCGGAACGTCGGTGAGGTCGGTCAGGGCGTCCAGGCGCGGCGACGCGAGGCTCAAGTCCCTGCTGATCTTCTCGTGCAACAGCCTGGTGAGGTCCTCGGGGCGCTACGGCGAGTACTACCGGGCCTGCAGGGCGCGGGGCATGGGGCACGGGCGGGCGCTCAAGGCCGTCGCGAGGAAGCGGCTCAGGGCGATATACGCCGTGATGCGCGACCGGGTGCCCTACCGGGAGTAGCCCCGACGGTTGACAAAACTATAGGAACACCCAACGACTACTTCTATACAGCAAAAAGGGGTGCTGACCATTTCGGTCAGCACCCCTTTAAGTTGCGGTGAAATAGGGACTGAATACGGGCTCCAGAGGCCAAAACAGTCCCTATTCCACCGCAACTTCATGGGGATGTGTGACAATGCCCGTCGGAAAACATCTGCTGTCTTTGGGGGTCTATCTATGCTGTACGAGTTTTGTGCCGAGAACTTTGAGCGGGTGCCGGCGGCTATCGATGCCGGTGCAAGGCGTATTGAACTGTGCGACAACCTTGCCGTCGGTGGCACTACACCCTCGGCCGGTGTTATCAGCGCTACAGTCAGCTATGCTCACGAGCATGACGCGCGAGTGATGTGCATGATTCGCCCGCGTGGCGGTGACTTTCATTACAACCAAGACGAGCTGCGCATGATGGAGATGGACCTGGGCCTTGCCGTAAGCGCCGGCGTTGACGGCTTGGTCTTTGGCTGCTGCAAGCCCTGTGCCGGCGGCTGGGCGCTCGACGAGCTCACCCTTGGCGCCCTCGTTATGGCTACGGGTTGCGCGACCGAGGAGTGCAAGCGCGAGTCCCTTGACATCACCTTCCACATGGCATTTGACCAGCTTTCGCCCGAGGCTCAGCTCGATGCGATTGATACACTTGCCGACTGCGGCGTTACGCGCATCCTCACGCATGGCGGCGCGGCCGGTACGTCGATCGAGGATAATTTCGATCACCTGGCTCGTTTAATCGAGTATGCGGGCGATCGTTTGACCATCCTTCCCGGCGGCGGCATCACTACGGCAAATCGCGACGCGGTCGCAGCGGCGCTAGGCGTCTCCGAGCTCCATGGCACCAAGATCGTGCCGTTGGAGGTATAACCCGTGGCGCTGGTATTTGACGTTCAGCAGGCGAACGGTAAGCCCGACGATAATCGTCGCCCTGGCACCGCGTGCCCCTTTTGCGACACGGAGGGGCTCGCCAACATCATCGAGCGCGATGGTGACTGCATCTGGCTCGAGAATAAGTTCAAGACCTTGCGGGCCACCCGTCAGACCGTATTGATCGAGTCGGCCAATCACGACGCCGACCTGGCGACCTATGAACCGGATGAGCTGCATCATGTGATGCGGTTTGCCCTGGGCTGTTGGCAGCAGATGATCGATTCCCAACAGTACCTCAGCGTGCTCATGTACAAGAACAAAGGCCCGCTTTCGGGCGGCAGCCTCGTCCATCCTCACATGCAGATTGTGGGTTTTGAGCAGGAAGACGGCTATGCTTCGCTGACTTCCGCCAATTTCGAAGGCATCAATGTCTGGCGGCAGGGGAGAATCTCGGTCAACATCTCAACCGAGCCGATCATGGGATTCTTTGAGGTCAACGTCTCGGCTCCACAGGGAATCGCCGCCAGCGACGACGCCCGCGACCAAGCCGAAGCGGACCTGTTTGCCGATGCGATTCAGGTGGCCCTGCGCTATATCCTGCACGAACACCACGGCGGTCGCGCGGAGTCGTACAACTTGTTCTTCTACCACATGGACGGCCGGACCATTGCCAAGGCGTTGCCACGTTGGGTGGTATCGCCCTACTTCGTGGGCTATCGTCTGGCCCAGGTTAATGCCGAGACCACGCTCTATATCGATGCTGAGCGCCTACGCGCGCATCTGGAAACGCTCGTATAGCAAGGCGAGCGCCTGCGAAAAGTGTGCTGCCTAGCGTGCCATCGCGTCGCGCCCGGCCTTGACCCGCTTGCGCTGTTTGGCGCGCTCCTCGCCGGTCAGTCGCTCAAAGAGATGTCCGATAACCGAGGCGAGCACCTGCTGAAACAGCGTTCCGCACATGACGGGAAACACGACCTCGCCGGGAAAATACTGCGTGGCGATGACGGCGCCCGAAGAGATATTGCGCATGCCGCAGGTAAAGCACATGGTGGTCGTCTCGCTATACGGCAGGTGCAACGCGCGGGCGACCAGAATGCCGACGACAAAGCCGCTGATGGCGAAGGTCAAAATAAAGAGGGCGACTTCCAGGCGCACCGCATTCATGTGTAGCACGTACTCGCTCATGGCGGTGGAGTTGGAGGCGATGACACCCATCATCATAAACTTGCAGGCGGGCGAAAGCGCGGGGGAGAGTTTCTCGTGTCCCCATCCGCGCGTGAACTCGTTGATCACGATGCCGAGCACGGCGGGGATGGCGATCATAAAGGCCATGTTCTGCATCATGCCCGTAACATCGATTGCAACGGTGGCACCCAGCAGGAGCTTAAGCGTGAGCGGAATCGTGACGGGCGAGATGACCGAGGACGTCAGGATGATGGTGAGCGCGAGCGGGCCGTTGCCGCCGAACATGCTGATCCACATAAAGGCGGTGACTGCCACGGGTACGCTGTACTCGAGCACGATGCCGCAGACAAGGTTTGGGTTGGAACCAAAGAACAGTGAGCCCATGGCATACGCCGCGATGGGGATGAGCACGGCCGAGACAAATAACGCCAAAATCAAATGTAGGGGACGGCGGAACACCTCGGCCACCTGGTGAAAGGTGTTGCTGAGCGCACCCTGAAACGTCATAAAGGCAAACAAGGCGGGAACGATGGGCTTGAGCACGCCGATCTGCTGGGGAAAGAGCACGCCGAGCGTCACGCAAATCGGAACGATGACCTGCATGTGCCCCGCGAGAAACTTGCCCAGTCCAACCCATTTCTTCATATGCTCTTGTGACTCCCTTTGCTCGTGAATTCGTTTTGAATGGATATGCTAGACGCTTGCATGCGTCCGTGCGTCAGAAACGCTCGATTATTTCGAGGGTATTACCGGCATCGTTTACCGAAACCGCGGCGTGCTGCGGCGATTTGCGTCTGCTCTGCACGGTATAATAAATCCGTTCAACAGATCTGCCTGCCGAAGCGGGCATACACAGAGGACTCATCGCTATGAACCGTGAGAGGTATCGCGGCGACCTGCCCCTATCGGGGGTGGGCGCCTATGTCATCGCTTAAGACGACGCATCGCTGGGCGGTCGCTCGGCAAAACCCCGAGCTCGAAAAGGAGCTTTCGGCTGGCTTGGGCATACCCGGGCTGGTGGCGCGCATTATGGTCGCGCACGGCATTACATCCATCGAAGAAGGCCAACTGTTTTTGACGCCTTCGCTCGATCGCGACTGGGCGGACCCGCTCGTTATTCCGGGCATGGCGGTCGTCGCCGACCGCGTTGAGCGTGCTATTCACAGCCACGAGCGCATCGCCGTCTTTGGCGATTTTGACGTCGACGGCATTACGTCGACTTGTCTGTTGACCGAGGCGCTACGTTCGTTTGGCGCCAACGTCACGCCGTTTATCCCGCATCGCTTTGACGAGGGCTACGGCCTGTCGCGTGCGGCGCTCGACCGCGTCAACGAGCTCGCCCAACCCAACCTGATTGTGACCGTCGATAACGGTATTGCCGCCAAGGAAGAGGTTTCCTATCTGGAGAGCCTGGGGATCGATTTGGTGGTCACGGACCATCACGAGCCCTCCGACCAGGTGCCGCAGGGCGTGCCCTTGACCGACCCCAAGCTCGAGGACGAGGGTCCCTCGCGTGAGCTTGCCGGTGCCGGCGTGGCACTCAAGCTGGTGCAGGTTCTGGGCGAGCGTTTGGGCAAGCCGTCGTATTGGCGTTCGCTGATAGAGGTCGCGGCGCTGGGCACCGTGTCCGACATGATGCCGCTCACGCCCGAGAACCGCGCGTTGGTCGCCGAGGGCATCCAGCAGATGCGCGTGACGGCTCGTCCCGGCTACATCGCGCTGGCAGCGCTCGCCAAGGCCGACCTCTCTAGCATTACGGCCGATGGCCTGTCGTTTTCGCTCATTCCCCGCTTGAACGCCGCCGGTCGCATGGCCGATCCCAAGCTGGCGCTCGACCTGCTGCTTGCCCGCGATCCTATCGAGGCAAGCGCGCTGGCGGCCGAGCTCGAGGAGATCAACCGTCAGCGCCGCGAGATCGAAGCGGAGCTCACACGCGACGCCATGGCAAAGGTCGAGGAGACTTATGATGGCGGTCGCGCAATCGTCGTGGGTGGCGAGGGCTGGCACGAGGGCGTCAAGGGTATCGTAGCGAGCCGTCTGACCAACCGTTATCACGTGCCGGCGCTGCTCTTTTCGATCGAGGACGGCGTTGCACGCGGATCGGGCCGCTCGGTGGGCAAGGTCAACCTGTTCGATGCCGTAGAGCGCTGCTCGGATCTGCTGATTCGCCGCGGCGGGCATGCGGGTGCGGTGGGCGTGACCATCGAGGCGTCCAAGCTCGACGAGTTCCGTCGTCGCCTTTCGGCCGTGCTATCGGAGCTTCCCGCCGATGACTTTGAGGACACTGACGAGGTTGCCGCCACCGTTGACCTCTCCGAGCTAAATATCGAGACTATCGAGCAGATTTCTCGTCTTGAGCCGTTTGGCCAGGGCAATAAGGTGCCGCTGTTGGCGGCCGAGGGCGTGACGATGTGCGATCGCGCCGTGGTGGGCAAAACCGGCGAGCACATGCGCTTTGTGGCGACTGATGGCGCCGCGAGTGTGTCGGCCATCATGTTCCGCGTGCCGCAGATCGATAGGCTCATCAATTGCGACAGCGCCGTCGACTTGGTATTCGAGGCCGTGGCCGAGCATTGGCAGGGACGCGTGAAGCCCAAGCTCATGATCAAAGATGTCTTGGTGCGCGATACCGCGGCGTCCAATATCGACGATCCGGCATGCGAGCTTCGCCGCGGCGTGCAGCCGGCGGATTCTGGCCTGCGCCTGGAGTCGCGTAAACGCGAGACGCTCGCCCAGCTTTCTTATACCGAGCTCACGCGCTCGCTTATCCATAGCTTTATCGGCTCGAACCAGCCGCACCGCGCGCAGGTCGAAGCGCTCGATGCCCTGGCCGATCACCAAAGTGTTCTGGCCGTTATGGGAACGGGGCGCGGAAAGTCTCTTATCTTCCATGTGCACGCCGCGCGCGAGGCGGTCCTTCGCGGGCGTGCGAGTATCTTTGTCTATCCGCTGCGTGCGCTCGTTGCCGACCAGGCCTATCACCTCTCGTCGACGATGGCTGCGCTCGGCATTGGCGTAGGCGTGCTGACCGGCGAGACCGTGGAGGCGGCGCGCGATGACGTGTTTGCCGGCTTGGCTTCGGGCCGCACCGGCATCGTGCTCACGACGCCTGAGTTCCTGTCTATTCACCGCGACCGCTTTGCTCGCTCGGGTCGTATCGGGTTTGTCGTTATCGACGAGGCGCATCATGCCGGTCTTGCCAAGGGCGGCGACCGTAGCGCATACCTCGACATGCCCGATATCCTCAAGGCCCTGGGCGATCCGGTCGTTATGGCGGCGACGGCCACCGCGACGGCTCCGGTCGTGGCGGAGCTTGCCCGCGTGTTGCCGATTACCCGTACGGTGGTCGACGAGACCGTGCGCGAGAACTTGCAGCTCGAGGACGACCGCGATCTTGCGAGCCGCGAAAATCGCCTGGTGTCGATTGTGGCGACGGGGGAGAAGACCGTCATTTACGTCAACTCGCGCGACCAGTCCGTGGCGCTTGCCAAGACGTTGCGCAAGCGCGTACCAGACTGTGCGACCCATATCGCGTTCTATAACGCCGGGCTTGCGCGCTCCGATCGCCGCCGCGTCGAAGAGGCGTTTCGAGATGGCAGCCTCAGTTGCATCGTTTCGACATCTGCCTTTGGTGAGGGCGTGAACCTGCCCGATATCCGCCATGTCGTGCTCTACCACATGCCGTTTGGCGGCATTGAGTTTAACCAGATGAGCGGCCGCGCCGGTCGCGATGGCCAGCCCGCCGTGATCCATCTGCTCTATTCGTCGCGCGATGCCCGCATTAACGAGCGCCTACTCGACTGCTATGCGCCCGAGCGCGACGAGCTCGTCACGCTCTATCGCGCGCTGCAAACCATGTGGCGCTCCAACCGCGGCAAGACCGGGGACGATTCCTTTAGCGCGAGCGATATCGACATCGCGCAGATGTGCCTTGCCATCGATGCTCGCACGCCGGTCGACGAGCGCTCGGTGGAGAGTGGCCTGGGAATCTTCGAAGAGCTTGGTTTCTGTCGCGTTTCGGGGTTTGACGACACCCGTCGCATCGCGATGGCCGAAAACCCCGGCCGTGTGCAATTGAGCAGGTCAATTCGCTATTTGGAGGGGTTGCGTTCGCGCATGGAGTTCTCGGCTTTCCGGAGTTGGGCGCTCGATTCGTGCGCTTCTGATATGCTAGCCAAAGTTAACCGCCCGATCGTACCGCGGGCCTAGGGGAAGGGGACCTCGATGGATGCCGCAGCCCGTACCGCCCATGATTCCACCCTCCAGCCGTTCTCGGAGATGGAGCACTATAAGCATGCCGATGAGCTGCCGCCCGAGATTATGGCGGACAGCTACGACAAGCTGGAGCGCCTGTGCCTCAAATATATGAATGAGGACGACTTTTCTAAGGTGGAGCAGGCCTATTGCTTTGCTGCCGAGAAGCACTGCAACCAAAAGCGCCGCTCGGGTGAGATGTACATCAACCATCCCGTCGAGGTGGCCATCATTTTGGCCGATCTCAAGATGGACTGCGATGTGGTGTGCGCCGCGCTGCTGCACGATACCGTCGAGGATACCGAGACCTCGCTTGCTGATGTTTCCGGCCTGTTTGGCGATACGGTGGCCGAGCTCGTCGATGGCGTGACCAAGCTCACCAACATCGAAGTCGACAGCATGGACGAGAAACAGGCGCTCACGCTGCGCAAGATGTTCCTCGCCATGTCCAAGGACATCCGCGTTATCATCGTCAAACTCGCCGACCGCCTGCATAATATGCGCACGCTCGCCGCCCTGCGCGAGGACCGTCGCCTGTTTAAGGCACGCGAGACTATGGACGTGTACGCGCCCCTGGCCGACCGTCTGGGCATGAGCTCCATTAAATGGGAACTCGAGGACCTGTCCTTCTTCTACCTTGAACCCGACGCCTACCAGCGCATCGCACGCATGGTGGCGGAGTCGCGCGAGGTCCGTGAGCGCTATCTGGCCGAGACCATCAAGACGCTCACCGACGAGCTCAACCGCATTGGCCTGGAGGACTTCCAGATCAACGGCCGTTCCAAGCACTATTGGTCCATCTACCAAAAGATGAAGCGCAAGGGCAAGGAATTCTCCGAGATCTACGACCTGGTGGCACTGCGCGTCATCACGCATTCGGTGCGCGATTGCTACTCCACGCTCGGCGCGGTGCATACGCTGTGGCACCCCATGCCCGGGCGCTTTAAAGACTATATTGCCATGCCCAAGGTCAATAACTACCAGTCGCTCCATACGACGGTTATCGGCCCCACGGCTCGTCCGCTCGAGATTCAGATTCGTACCTACGAGATGCACGAGCAGGCCGAGTACGGTATTGCCGCCCACTGGCTCTATAAGAAGTCGGGCGGATCGTCTGCGTCTAAGACCAATGATGCCCAGCGTCTGGACGACCAGATTAACTGGCTCAAGCATTCGCTCGATTGGGCGGCGTCTGACGAAATCACCGATGCCAAGGAATACCTGCACTCGCTGAAGGTCGACTTGTTTGACCAGGAGATTTTTGTCTTTACGCCCAAGGGCGAGGTCATGGCGCTTCGTGCCGGCTCTACACCGCTCGACTTTGCCTACGCCGTCCATACCGAGGTCGGCAACCACTGCGTCGGTGCCAAGATCAACGGTGCGGTGGCGCCGCTTACGCACGAGATCAAGACGGGTGACCGTGTCGAGATTTTGACCAACAAGAGCTCTAAGCCGTCGCGCGATTGGCTCAAGATCGTCAAGACACCTTCGGCCAAGTCAAAGATTCGCCGTTACTTCGCCGCCGCGACCAAAGACGATGACGCTGCTGCCGGCCGCGATATACTGGCCAAGGACCTGCGCAAGCGCGGGTATGGCATCTCTACGCCGCGCTCGACGCGTGCGCTCAACGCCGTGGCGGAGCAGTTTAACTACAAGCAGCTCGAGGACCTGTTTGCCGCCGTTGGTGCGGGTAAAGTCGCCCCGCGTGCCGTGGGCAACAAAGTCGAGCAGATTTTGGACCCCAAGCCTGAGGAGCAGCTCACCAAGGCCGAGGCCATTGCCGAGGTCGTGAAGCAGCCTGCGCGCGGATCAAACCGCAAGCCGCAAAAGCGCGGCAAGAGCGCCAGCAACGGTATCATCGTCAAAGGCGAGAGCAACAGCGGCCTGCTGGTCCGTCTGGCGCATTGCTGCAATCCGGTGACGGGCGACGACATCGTCGGTTTCATCACGCGCGGTCGCGGCGTTTCGGTTCATCGCGCCAACTGCCCCAACGTCAAGGGTCTTATGGAGCATCCCGAGCGCATGATCGAAGTGGAGTGGGACGGCGCTGCCGACACCCTCTTCCAGGTCGAGATCGTGGTCGAGTGCCTGGATCGTATGGGCTTGCTCAAGGACGTCACCATCGCCATTGGCGATGCGGGCGGCAATATCCTTTCTGCCGCCACGTCGACCAACCGCGAGGGTATTGCAACCCTGCGCTTTATGGTCGAGATTTCGGACGCGAGTGGTCTGGATCCGCTGCTGGCCTCCATCAGCAGCGTTGACTCGGTCTACGACGCGCGCCGCCTGATGCCCGGCGAGGGTGGAGCCCAGCTTAAGCGCCGCGTTTAGTCGCGACGAACGTGCCACATTATCGATATTCGCTACACTCGAGGTATCGTTTGATGCCTCGAGTTCTATAGAGAGGAGGGGGACATGAGTGCTGTGTCCTTGGATTTAACTCCCAAGGGATCGGTCGAGATTGAGACGCTCGTAAACGGTCCCATTCAGACCAATAGCTATGCTGTTATTTCGGACAATGAGTGCGTGATTATCGACCCTGCGTGGGAAGGCGAGCGCCTGGTGGAGCATATTCGAGCCGAGCATCCCGGCGTACGCGTGCTTGGCGCCGTATGCACTCATGGCCATGCCGATCATGTTGGTGGTGTTGCCGGCGTGCGAACCACCGTTGGCGAGGGCTGCCGGTATGAGCTGTGCGCTAAGGATGTGGCGGTGCCGCATGCGAACATCGAGGAACAGCGAGCTATGTGGGGCATTGAGACGCCCGACCCCGGGGAGCCGACGCGCCTGCTCGCCGAGGGCGATGCTATCGAGGTGGGCGATATCTGCCTGCAGGTGATCGAGACACCAGGGCATACGCCGGGCGGGATCGTCTTGTTCGCCGCCACCGAGCAGGGGAACATTGCCTTTGTGGGCGACACGCTATTCCCGGGCAGCCACGGCCGCACCGATCTTGCCGGTGGCGACGAGGCGGCGATTCTGCGCTCGCTCTCCAAGCTCGCCCGGCTTCTCCCGCCCGATACCGTTTGCCTAACCGGCCATGGCGATTCGACCACCATGGCGCGCGAACTCATGCAGAACCCGTTCATGCAGGTATAGCTTGATAGTCGGCTTTTAAAGCACGAGAAGCGTCCAAACGTCAAGCTATTTTTCCCCAACGGGTCGATTCCGTAGGGCAAACGGTCAAAAAAAGTCTGTTTGGACGATATTCGTGAACAAACGAACGTTTATGCCCGGGTGCGCCGTGGTAAAATCTCAGGCGTTATCGGAGCAACCTTACAGGAGGTTTCTTTTATGCTCGTCAACGCAGCAGACATGCTCAAGAAGGCCGAGGCCGGCAAGTACGGTCTCGGTGCCTTCAACACTAACAACCTCGAGTGGACCCTGGCTATTCTCCAGGCCGCCGAGGAGGCCAAGTCTCCGCTGATCCTTCAGTGCACCGCTGGTGCCGCTAAGTGGATGGGCGGTTTCAAGGTCTGCGCCGACATGGTCAAGGCTGCCGTCGAGGCCACGGGCGTTACCGTTCCCGTCGCCCTTCACCTCGATCACGGTTCTTACGAGGACTGCTTCAAGTGCATCGAGGCCGGCTTCACGTCCATCATGTATGACGGCTCTCACGAGGAGACCTTCCAGCTTAACCTCGACCGCACCAAGGAGCTCGTTGAGCTTGCCCACTCCAAGGGCATGTCCATCGAGGCCGAGGTCGGCGGCATCGGCGGCACCGAGGACGGCGTGACCTCCAGCGGCGAGCTCGCTGATCCTGCTGAGTGCAAGCAGATCGCTGACCTGGGCGTCGACTTCCTCGCCTGCGGCATCGGCAACATCCACGGCGTGTATCCCGCCGACTGGGCTGGCCTTTCCTTCGAGCGCCTGGGCGAGATCAAGGCCCAGACCGGCGACCTGCCCCTCGTCCTGCACGGTGGCACCGGCATCCCCGAGGATCAGATCACGAAGGCCATTTCCCTGGGCATCTCCAAGATCAACGTCAACACCGACCTGCAGCTCGTCTTCGCCAAGGGCGTCCGCGAGTACATCGAGGCTGGCAAGGATCAGCAGGGCAAGGGCTTTGATCCCCGCAAGCTCCTCAAGCCTGGTCGCGACAACATCGTCGCCCGCACCAAGGAGCTCATGGAGGAGTTTGGCTCCGTCAACAAGGCGTAAGTAGCGGTTTAACTTCCCGCCGGAGGCCCCGTTTCCCCTACGCTGTTTCCCTCGCGCTCACCTGGCTTCGCCAGAAGTCGCGCGACGGAATCAGCTCCGGGGAAACGGGGCCTCCTTCGTTAACTCGCTACAGGGTTACTGGGCTGAATTAAGATGGCTACTGGCTTTGCCAGAAGTCGCGCGACGGAAACAGCTCCGGGGAAACGGGGCCTCCTTTGTTAACTTGCTACAGGGTTACTGGTCTGATTTTAGTTATATGGTTACCGTTCAGCGGTGTTGATGGCTCCCTTGTTGGGGCTTTCTTTTTATCTCGCTACAATGGGCTTCAAGCGTTCTAGTGACTTGGAGTTTTGGTATGGCTGTTATTAATGTACTGCCTTCGGATGGGAAGGTTATTGACGAGGGTCCTGTTGGCTGCTCTGTTGATGTTTGCAGTGATGATTTTCGCCATCTCGATATTGGGCTACCGCCTGAGATTCTTCGTCTTAAGGATGCCGGGTATTTGATGCAGGCTGTTGCTGCCTGCGATCGCCTTCTGGAGCAGAACCCCGAGCCTTCGCTGGCTGCTTGTGTTCGTGCCGAGCGGTATCGCATGCTCGAGACGCCGCTTCATTTTTCGGTGTCGCGCGATCAGGCTATTGCGATGATTCGCGAGGAGTGGCCAGAGTTTACCGAAGAGCAGTTTGATGACCTGATTAATCGTAAGCGTATTGACTGGCGCTTTATCGATGGCGAACTGTTCGTTCTCGACAACTTCCTCGATTCGCTTCGCGTATATCCCAAAGAGGTTCCCGGCATGCGGCCCGATTCTACGGGCGGAATAGCACTGCGCAACGAGATGCTCAAGGAGATGGAGTCACAAAACGGATTGGCTCGCGTCATTACGCTTAAAGCGTCCGTGTCTGTCCCCGGTGCTCTAGATGGAGAGACTGTTCGCGCGTGGCTACCCGTTGCCGCCGCCTGTCGTCAACAGTCTCATATCGAGGTTCTCGATATGACGCCGGAGGGTGCTGTTGCCCCCGCGAATGCTTCGGCGCGTACCGCCTCGTGGTCTTCTTCGAGTGAGCGCTCATTCTCGGTGACCTATCGCTATCACATCGATTCCGCCTATTGCGATATCTATGGTGGCGCGCTCCCATCGCATGCGTGCATGGACACGCCGCTGCCTGAGGACACTTCCGAGGACCGTCCGCACATTGTGTTTACGCCGTACCTGCGACAGTCGACGGAGCGTGTTATTGACGGGCTCGATGATCCGCTCGATCGTGCTCGTGCTATCTATGATTACCTGACACAGCATGTCGACTATCGCTATCAGCCACCGTACCTGCTTTTGGGATCTATTGCCGATGACTGTGCGCACTCGCTCCGCGGCGATTGCGGCATTATGGCGCTCACGTTTATCACCATGTGCCGCATCGCGGGCGTTCCTGCCCGTTGGCAGAGCGGCCTGTATGTTGCGCCCGATTCGGTGGGGCCGCACGATTGGGCTGAGTTCTATACTCCACAGACCGGTTGGCTTAACGCCGACGTATCGTTTGGTTCCTCGGCACGCAGGATGGGGGAGGAGTGGCGCCGCCGTCACTACTTTGGCAATCTCGACCCGTGGCGTATGGTGGCCAACAATCGATTCCAGGCAGAGTTTGAGCCCTCTTTCGACGGCATGCGCGAGGACCCTTACGATAACCAGATGGGTGAGGCTTCGGTCGGCGGTCGCGGATGCCGTCAGCGTGAGATGCTCCGCACGGTCGAACTCATCGAAATGCTCGAAGTTCCATTTTCGGACTAATCGGTAGAAAGCTGTGATAAACTAACTCACGCATTACGTGCCCGAGTGGCGGAATTGGCAGACGCAGTGGACTCAAAATCCACCGTTGGCAACAACGTGCGAGTTCGAGTCTCGCCTCGGGCACCATACATGCAAGTGAGCGTTCGAGGGGGTCAAGGCCCCCTTTTTCGTGCCGAACTCGCGTGAGCGCGCGGAGCGTTAGGCAAACAGGCCTGTGGCCTGTTTGTAGCGGAGCGGGGCGAGGGCGCCGTGCGCCCGAAGCCCGGGGCTTCGCGAAGCGAAGGCCCTTCGAGTCTCGCCTCGGGCACCATACATGCAAGTGAGCGTTCAAGGGGGTTGCGGCCCCCTTTTTCGTGTACGTAATGTGATAACGCGCTGCGCGTGTTATTATCCACAAGGCGTTGTTACCGCAATGCCCTAAAGAGGAACCCGAGGGTTCCCACCTTTTGGCGCCAATGAGCAGCTGACTGGTCATACAACTTAGATTCACTTCCTCAAATCGAGGATGTCTATGTGTACGACCTGGTTGCTGAGAAGCGCCGGGTTATTTTTTTATGAATGGAGGTAGGGAAAATAGCTAAGTCTGATGACACCCGCATCAACGACGAGATCACTGCATCTTCGTGCCGTTTGATTGGCGTCGATGGCTCTCAGCTCGGCCTGTTCGCCATCCGCGATGCCCAGCGCGTCGCCGACGATCAGGGTCTCGACCTGGTCGAGATCGCTCCCAACGCGGAGCCGCCGGTCTGCAAGGTCATGGACTACGGTAAGTTCAAGTACCAGCAGGCCATGAAGGCCAAGGCTGCTCGTAAGAACCAGTCCAAGGTCGAGGTCAAGGAAATGAAGTTCCGACCCAAGATTGACGTTGGCGACTACGAGACCAAGAAGGGCCACGTTCTGCGTTTCCTCAAGAAGGGCGCACGCGTTAAGATCACCATCATGTTCCGCGGCCGTGAGATGGCTCACCCGGAGCAGGGCCTTAACGTTCTCGAGCGTCTCGCCGAGGATCTCAAGCCTTACGCTACGGTCGAGTCCAAGCCTAAGATGGAAGGCCGTAACATGCTTATGCTGCTCGCCCCGATTAAGGGCGCCTTCGATGAGGATAAAGCGGCAAGCGATACCAAGTAACTAGTGTTCTGTAACCGATTAAGGAGTATTTCATGCCTAAGATGAAGTCCCACAGCGGCACCAAGAAGCGTTTCCGCAAGACTGGTACCGGCAAGCTTATGCGCGCCAAGGCTTTCAAGAGCCACATCCTGAGCAAGAAGTCCACCAAGCGTAAGCGTGGCTTCCGTCAGGAGACCGAGATCGCCGCTGCCGACCGCAAGGTCATCAAGTCGCGTCTCGCCTAAGTTCGCGTTCCCGTTTTTCGTTTTACCGTCTAGGAGTTGATAGAACATGGCACGTATTAAGCGCGCTGTTGCCGCCAAGAAGAAGCGCCGTACCGTTATGCACCGTGCGAAGGGTTACTACGGTGCCGCTTCGCGTACTTACAAGCATGCTAAAGAGCAGGTCCAGCACTCCCTGCAGTATCAGTATCGTGATCGCCGCAACAAGAAGCGCGAGATCCGTTCTCTCTGGATCACTCGTATCAACGCTGCTGCTCGCCTGAACGACATCTCTTACTCTCAGTTCATGCACGGCTTGAAGGTTGCCGGCATCGAGCTCGACCGCAAGGTCCTGGCTCAGATGGCTTACGAGGACATCGAGTCCTTCAACGAGCTGGCTACCATCGCCAAGAAGGCTCTCGAGGCTTAATTGCTTCTTGCATCTTAAAGGGGCGCTTCCAATCCGGAAGCGCCCCTTTTTGATTGATTAGGGATGTGATCGATTTGGGACGTAGCCAAACCGATCAATTCGATAGCGTCCGAGTTGCAAGAAAGAGCAGGTAGCGTATGGTCAAAGATTTTTGACACTCTAATCTGCGCTCAGCCATCCGTATGGGTTTGATTTTGGGATTACGCTTTGCTTGCCGGCTTCTGTTGTGTAGCCGCCCAATAAGAGTTGAAATGCATTCGAAGGGAACGCCATGCAGCTGCCAAAACGCCTTAAACAGTATCGACTCGATGCTGGTTTGTCCCAGGAGGATCTTGCAAGGCGCATTTTTGTAACACGTCAGACCATCAGTAATTGGGAGCGCGGTAAAACGTACCCCGACATCCAGAGTCTCCTACTGCTGTCTGAACAACTGGATGTAACGATTGACGAGCTTGTTAAAGGCGACATTTCAATAATTAGAGAAAGGGTTGAACGCGATAGGGGCACGCTCTATCGCTTGGGTGCGGGGATGTTGGCTGGGCTTCTTGCGTTTACCGTCTCTATGGCCTGGCTCATGTGGCAACAAAACCACGGGTGGGGGATGGTCCAGTGCGTTCCGACGATGGTGTTGGCAGGCGTCTTTGGTGCTGGCGCAATGTGCTGCGCGCTTGCAGCGGAACATATCAAGAAGAAGAATGATTTGGTGACGTATCAAGAGATATCCGACTTCTTGGACGGAAAGAAGGCGGACAGCGAAGAGACGAGGACGGGCTGGGCTTATGAGCATCCACAGCTTGCGAATGCCATCAAGTTTGCCGCAGCGGCTCTTATTGGACTAATCGTTTTTGAACTCATTAACGCTGCTATGTCCCATTTCTAATGGGTATACAGCCATTAATGCGGCCGAAGCTTAACCGTTGGAAAACCGAAGGGCCGCTCTAATAGGGGAGCCGCGGCCCTGTTCTTTCTAGGCTCTCACAGAGAGGGCCCCATCCTCATTTGTGTAGGAAATGTGTGCACCCAGATTCCCGCCCACGGCGCCCCTCCGGTCTGGCAATATATCTCCTTGCCGCGCGGCCCGG
>NZ_QROQ01000038.1:0-14195 GCF_003475115.1 Collinsella sp. AF37-9
CCGACTCGCTTCGGATCGGACGCTACACCAACTTTCTCGACACTACCCGTAGGTGGTTTGTGACGTGGCGGAGATTGCCTCGGGCGTGGGGGTGGTTTGGGTTCGGAGGGATGGGGTGGGGGTGCCGGTTGCTGCGGTGGTGCCGGGCGTGGCGGCGGCCGTGGGGTTTGCGGTGTTGGTGGCGGTGGTGCCGTCAGCGCTTTCCGTGTTGACTGCGCTGGTGCCGGTGGATGTTGCGGTGCTGTCCTCGACGGTATCTGCTGTCGCATTTGTGTCGGTGCCGTCTTCAGCTTTGGCTGTGTCGCTGCTCGTGGCGTCGGCTTGCGCCTGCTGCTCGGCTGTTGTCCGAGGCTGCATGGCTTCTGCTATGGCCGCCATGGGCATCGTCGCGCTGACCATGGACGTGCACGCGATCGCGCAGAGCAGGTAGTAAAGGGGTCGTTTCATAGCGGAGCCTCTCGGTGAGCAGCCAGTAGGGTCCGAAGGCAGCTCCAGGCCAGCACTCCGCACATATTTTGTTGGGGTTTATTTTACGGGAACATCAGTCAACATCAGCGAACTTTCTGGGGAAGGTTGGGGAGGGGGAGTAGTTGACTGTTGAGACGTTTGCCATTGGCGGCGTCCCGTCCGCGCTTCGTTGGCTATACGTGATACGGGAGCTTCAACATGAGGTCTTCTTGCGCCTCTTCGAGTTTCTAAACCGGAGTTCTCTAGGAAACCCTGTGTGACTGATCCCTATGCCCAGTTCTACTTGTTCGTACTCTTCATACGCTCTCCCGGACTCTATCCTGGCGTCGTAATTGTCACACGATTGGCTACGACCCGTTCATTTCGTGCCCCTTGGAGACGTGCTCGCACCCTTGCGTCCACGAGCGCGTCCTTGAAGTGGTGATTCGAGACATGGGCGGTGTGGATTATCGCTTTTTGCGACAGTCCACATCGCCCAACTCTAGGCGCCTTGGTGCTAATCCCTTTTTCCGTGTGGGATTTTCTCGTTCGCACGACTGCATGGCGGCCTGAGCGTAACGGGACGCGCAGTAGGACGTTTAATGGCGGTTCTAAACGGCAATGTGGGTAGAATAAGTCCATTAAGTGAGACAATAATTCGGAGGTCACGCAGTGGATTGCAATGATTTTGATCCTCAGCTTTGTATTGTTCAGCTTACGGATTTTCATTTCGGCGAAGAACTCCAGAGTAATTATCAAAAACGAGTAGACGATATCCTCGAGACCATTAAAAATAGTATTAAGTCTGGTACAGTTCTGCTCCTTGTTACTGGTGATGTTGCTCGAACTGGCAAGGGAAGCGAATATCAATCTGCGGCTATGTTCTTTGATTATTTGATTGAACAGCTGAACCAACCTGAATACCAATTGAAAGTTTATATATTGCCGGGAAATCATGATTTGCAAGGCCCATGTAAGTCTATTGAGTGCTTTTCTGGCGTACAGTACGATCTGGATCTCGAAAACATGGCGTCATTCTTTGAATTCGCAAACAAATATGACAACCGTTTTGTTTTTGGTCAGCCAGGGCCAATTGTTTTTGAGGTTGAGGGGACGAAAGTCTCGGTATCTGGTTTTAATAGTGCCCCCTTATCTACTCTTGATGGTGATGATAAAGGGTTTCATGTATTGAGAAACCCTGAGCGCGCTCTACTTGATAACACACCGGACTCGGGCCTTCATATTTTTGCTTCGCATCATGGTCCAGAGTGGTTCTGCGATAATGAGCGTCTTAGCTTGGAGAAGATGCTTGCCAGCTGCTTTGACTTTGCGTTTACGGGACATGAGCATATGGGACAAAGCCGCTGCGTAGGCGGTTTGTCAGGTGAGTCCTGTGTCGTCGTGCGAGGAGGAACTTATTCACTTAACGACGACGATCAGAGCACATATAAAATGCTTTTGATTCGTTTTGGGGAGTTAGGCAGCTATGAATTTGCAGAGAAGGTTTTCAGCTGGGGATCCTCTGCACAAGTTCATGCACGTATCGATGAGGACCGTTCTTGTCGACGTTATATAAAATCCAAAACATATTTCAGCCCACAACCGGATTTTGTGAACGAGTTATTTAAGTCTGAAGGCAATTCAAACGATTCATTTAAGGACTCTTTTGTGTTTCCTTCTTTGAAAGAAGAGATTGCAACTGGTACAAAAGATGGGGAGCTAAAAATAAATGATCAAAAGGTAATAACAGACATTCATTCATTTATGGAGTTACTGGTTGATGCTAAAACGCTTGAAATCCATAGCGATATTCGTGCGGGCAAGAGCTCTCTACTTAAAGCTATATACCGCGAGTCGTTGGCGATGGGCTATTCGCCCCTATTGCTGACCCCCGAATATTCAACGGGTTCCATCACACGAACGCTGTCGACCATTATCGAAGATCAGTATGGTGATACTCGAGATGCGGCTGAACTGTTTAGGCGGATTCCACGTGAAAAAGTTCTTTTGCTCGTTGATGACTTTGATTCTCTTAAGAGAAAAAATAAAAAATCCGATGTCATTAAATCAATGCTTGAGATTGCTGGCAATATTGTTTTAATTACTGATATTAGTTTTCCATTTGAACTGGACGAAACGGTCGAGGTCGATTTCCGGCATTTGCTCATCTGTCCTTGGACGAAAAATAAAAGAGACGAGTTGATTCAAAAGAGATGCAAGGGTACTGAGCTTTCCGTTGGACAGATTGATGAGCTTATTTCCATTGTTGATAAGGCTGTTCACTCTCATTTCCAATTGTTTGATATGACTCCGCCCTTTATCAATCAATATATTGATTTCTATATTTATGAATCCGGCGCGTCTTTAATGAAGGGCGACTTGCCGTTTACGTCAATTATGAATACAAACGTCAAAAGAAGGATGCGCAATGCTGTATCAGATGACGAGAATCAGCTGATCGATGAATTGGCTGATGCAGTTATTACCGTTTTAAAGAAACTCGCTCTAAAAGTACACTCTAATCGTACGACTGTATTCTCGAGTATGACATTCTCTGAAGTGGCTAATAACTATCTGTCCGAATACGGCATTCCCGTAAGTCCAAAAAAAATTATGGATGCTTCTGTTCAGTCTGGTGTGCTCGTAGTTAAAGATAACGGCTATGAATACTCCTTTGCTTCGAGAAGCCTTTATGCCTATTTTGTTGCTCAGGCAATCGATTTTGAGCTTGACGAGGACGCGGACAAGGGAGAATCCTATGTATTACGCCTTTTGGACGAACTCGATTTTTCCATAAATGAAGAGATACTCGTTTTGCTTGAGGGAACTCGATTCATTCCCTGGCTAACCCAGAAACTAGTTGAAAAGGCATCGGATGCCGTGAATGGCTCTGATGTCATCTTTAGCAAGGGAAAAACCTATGAGTGTTTAAGTGGATTGGAGGGTCTTAAGATTGCTCCACCCTCTCAAGAAGGTGCGGGTGCCATTCGCAGCGTAACTGACGAGATGGAACAAAGAAATTGCGAAGCCATCGAAAGAGTTAGTTATTCTGGCGTTTATGAATATGATGTTCCTGAAACTAGGAATGCCTTTCAGTCGGCAATTATTGCGTTGAAATATGTTGCTATTGCGGGACGTTGCCTTAATCGGCAGCAGGTAAAACTTAAGGAGTCGTTTAAGGCGATAGTTAGAGGACAAATCTACTGCGCAACTGGTGCTGCTCTAAATTTGCTTTTAGAAGCGATTGATGATTCCTTTGGCGAAATGGTTGAAGCGGTTGCTGGCCAGTTCGATTCTCCGGATGAAGCTAAGCCAAAAATTAGAAAGTTGCTATCTATGGTTGCGTTGTCGGGTTGTATCGGACAACTGGATACGGTAGCGTCTAATGCCTGTGGACCACTTAGTGTTCTGGGTTTCTCCAAGATTATTGACGAAAGCGATTTTTACTCGCTATTTATGCTCGCACTATATCTGCGGTCGAACTCCGAGAAGGAATTTTGCAACGTAGCAAAGAAATCCATTAAGACCGCGCGGGAGCATGCCGCATGGCCTTTTATTGTGGCGATTATGGTTTTGTCTGCTGAATACATTGTCGAGCACCCTCATATGAGCAAATCTGTACGTCATTCCCTTATCGATACTGTATTCAACGGTGACCAGAAAGTGAAAGCGAGATTGCTGAAGACTACTCAGGCTTAGTATTTCATTTCGTGGTGAAGCGTTTGCTAGAACGGATTGCTGTCTTCGATGTTCTCAAGATTTGAAACAGAAGATGCCATCGCCATAGGCAACGTCGCACTGACCATGGGCGCGCACGTGATCGAGCAGAGCAGGTAGTAAAGGGGTCGTTTCATAGCGGAGCCTCTCGGTGAGCAGCGGCCAATAGGGTCCGAAGGCAGCTCCAGGCCGGCATCCCGCACACATTTTGTTGAGTTAATTTTACGGGAACCCCAGTCAACATCAGGGTACTTTCTGGAGAATGTTGGGGAGGGGGGATAAGGGAGGGACATCGCAGGAGACCGAGCGGTACATGCAAGCGGGATGCCCGGGATTGGCCTTTCGATTCAAAAGTTGCCCGAAGCAGCTATATCGCACCATGCCTGCCTTACAGTTACCGTACCTCGATTCCTCGATCCTACGTTTGGGGAGTTGAACGGTAGCGTCGGCGATGTCGTACTTACGAACCCTGTTTATGCATCAAATCAGTAATTGCCAATTGACGAAAGCGCCCATTCCATATGTCATGGGCGCTTCTAATGAGTTGTCCTGTTTGTCAGACTGGTCATGGTGGTAGTCTGGCACATTTATGTATAGATACCCGCTTCGCAGCTCACCGATTCACGCCTCTT
The DNA here is from genome assembly GCF_003475115.1 of Collinsella sp. AF37-9. Taxonomy (NCBI): domain Bacteria; kingdom Bacillati; phylum Actinomycetota; class Coriobacteriia; order Coriobacteriales; family Coriobacteriaceae; genus Collinsella; species Collinsella sp. AF37-9. The sequence goes on from NZ_QROQ01000038.1 coordinate 4,797, forward strand.
TGGGTGCGAACTTGAGCAGATAGCTGATATGTTATCGATTGCATCGTTATTTCCCCGTACGCTCGTTGGGTGGAGGTCGCCGCGGTTTTGGTGACTCCACCCGACGCGTTGTGCTTTAATCCGATGGTGGGGCTAAACGGTGGAAGAGTTCCTGGTCTATTGGCGAGAAATATTGAATATCGTTATTTAGCTCGGCGATTCGTGGGTCGAATCTGTCATCGGTATATATCAGGGCGCAAAGATCATCCATGAAACGTTTGCGCCTACTTTCAGTATCTTGGTTATAGGGGAATTCGTCTATTTTATGCCCCCAAGCATTTTCGATTGCGCTATCAAGGCATTTGATAAATAGGTCGCTGTGGCTTGCAAGCTCGTATACAGCGCCATACTCTCTGCCCGCTCTCACCTCGTACCAGGATAGTGGTTCAAAGTAGGCTAAAACATTTAGAACTGGCAGGAGAGATTGTTTTGGGAACGCCGATGCTTCGTTGATTCCGTAGAAGGTTTGGCAACTGAGCATGTAATTAAGAAGCTCTGAAATTGACGATGCAAGCCTGTTGCAGGCACGAAGTGAAGCTTTTTTGTAGTTAAGAAGTTCTATCGTTGTGTTTATGAAAATGTTTCCCACTTGCGGATTAATGCCCTTGAGCGAAAGATAGTCGGCAGGTTTTACCGGGTTTAGCTCTATACGCTTATCGTAAAAGCGCTCTAGGTATTTAACTCCATCAAAGTTGGATCCGTATATTCCTTCGAGCGAATTCGCTAGCTGTGAAATATCGGTCGAATAAACTACGACAATGTTATCTTGCTGAAACAAAGTTTTTGCTTGTTCGAGTACCTTTACGGCGAATTCCGGTCGGCAGCGATCGAGCTCATCGATGAAGATCACGGCTCGATTGGCTATCCCGGGCAGATAGTTTCTTAAGAGCTCGTCTATTCGGCTCCGGAGCTGCTTCTCTTCTTTGTAGCTTGCGAGAAAATCGACGCCGTTAATACCTTCAATAATATTGTTGACATTGAGGGATAGTCCGAATTTCGTTGAGATCGCTGCCTCAATGATTTCGCCGAAGCATTTCTTGAGATCTTCATTTCCATGAACGGTCGATTCATTTACCGATGTGGCGATAGTTGCCAATATCGGCAGGATTGGATTGTCAAAATGGTCATCTTCCCATGCGTTGAAGTAGATAGGCAGAAATGAGGTCGTGAGAAGATCTTTTGCCGTGTTCCCAAATAATGTATCCAGCCTTACCGAGTCCTGTTCGAGTGCCGGATTTGCCATGCGCAGGACTCTTTCGACCTGTTTTATAAAAAACGTTTTACCTGAGCCCCAGGGAGCATTGACGAGGATCGTATAGGGAGGTTCTACAGCAAGAAGCATTTGCAGGAATCTTTCGACCTCGCCATGCCGGCGCAATGGATCTTGGGATATCGCAGCATCAATGGCCTCAGGCGTGGGCTCTTCGTCTGCTCGCTTCATGGTGGTTGCCTTCTTTCATAGGTCTTGATTGGACGGCGTGTTGGGCATATCGTTTGAATCGGGTATTTGCTTGAATGTTGAGACCGGCTTCGTTTCCATAATCTGAATTAGCCATGAATGTAGATAATTCTGGAGGGTGAAGCCGGTCATAGATCTCATGGTGTCGTTATTTGAGGGCTTTGCCTATTCGAACTCCACCTCAACCTGACTATGCTCGTAAATCTTGAGCTCGTTATCAATTTCAACTCGTTCGACTATCCAGCCAATGGCGGAACACTGCCGCATGAACGAATCGATTCGGTTCTCACCTTTTAGATTGTGAATGGTGACCACTACGCCAAAACGTTGCGGATCATGGGAGCCTCTTTGATATCTTGATGACTTGCGAATCATCATGCCCCACATTGGATTGGCATACACCTTTTTGGGCTTGCTGCGACTGGTTAGCGGTTCCGCTATGTGCTTGACGTTGTCCCACTTGCGCAGCTTTTTTCGAGCCTTCTCTTCATCGGTTGTACAGTCTTCCTCGCCTTGGTTGTTGGGCAGCAGCGACTTGATTCGCCCGTCGTTTCCGATACGTCCAAAATGCAAGTCGAGCTCGGTGTCCGTGTAGTCGACGCCTTGATTTCTGTTGCATTTAGGGAAATAGCACAGAGTCGCCCTCGCCACAGACGGGTAGGTTGCGCCTGAAACGGGGACAGGAAAGTTGAAGTTGTAATTCTCGCGTTCGGTAGCCACGCCGCTGAGCATGAATCGGATCTCGTCGTTGCTGGTTTCGAGTATCTTTTCAATTTGGACGGGGACGATGCCGTAGCCAAGTCGATCCATGTCTTCGGGTTTTGTCCACGCACATGCAGCATCGATTAGCAGGGCCTTGGCAAGTTCACAGCTCAGGTGCATCTTATAAATGAGATAGGCAGCTTTTCGTGCAATTAAGGGAGCCGCAAAAGAGGTGCCGACAGCCGGATAAGCACCGGTCCCGCAGCAGGCGGTTATAACATCACCCTTATCGCCTCCGTAATACGCGAGGTCTGGCTTGTGATGAAAGCTTAAGACTGGCCCTCTTCTTGTGTAGGACGCTGGTTCGTTGTTTCTATTAACGGCGTTGACAACAAGGGCATTAATGGAGTCCGCTGGGGAACCAAGATATGTGGGTTTACCATTTTCCTGGTTAGTGCCAGCAACAACGAAGAGGACGTCGTATTTCTGCTGCAGTTTGTCTAGCAGGGCCGCTTCGGGCGATATGGAGTTTCGAGACACTTCCTCCATTGACCCCAAGGAGATGTTCCAAACTTTGATGTCTTGGTTCTCGGCAACAATGCGCTCAATGTGCTTCATTACCGTAAACGAACTGAACTTGCCTGCGGTTGCAACTCCAAAATGTCGAACTCTAAAGTGGCCACAATGGTCGTCTAGCGATGGATTTTGGGCCTGAGCGTCAACGATCAATGAGCTGACACATGTGCCATGTCGATAATCGCCTGCAGTGGGATTGATGCCTTCGGGTAAGCAGCTTCTGTAGTCTACCCAGTTGCTGAAGTACGGTGGGTATTTCTCTTCAAATGGAGTGTCGATTACGCCGATGACGGGCTCATCGGTGGGATATTCAGGGAGGCTGCTGATGGCGGGGGAGGCTGAGCCTTCGTCACTCATGGGTGCGTAAGAAGCCAGATCGATAACCGACATGGCTACAAGATAGGGGGCGCGCTCGAGCAGCGTTCGATATTCTGTTTCGGTTAATAGAACGCTGTTCTCCAAGAGGTTTGCAGGGGATACGTCAATGTGAAGCTCCTCAAATAGGTCCTGCGGGTCCCTCTCCGTTTCAAATAGCGTAACGATTGCGTTTTCGTCGGTAGCCGCTGGCGGCTTGTCTATTCTAAATTCATTGACGTAATAGGAATCGCGTATGAGTTGCGCAAAGCCCGATCGGGTGAGCGTGTGTGAAACGGCCGGATTCCATTTTTGTTTGAGCTTATCATTTTTAACCAGAGCGACCATCTTATCTGCGTTCATCAGTCCATCAAAATTATCGACTACGATTCGCTCGCACTCACGCAGCTTGCTAATAGTTGACCGGATGGTCGCCTCGGGAACGTAATGAGTCATCAGGTGCCTTGGGTGGTTCCCATTAAAATCGAGATAACGGGCGCCGCGGATAGACAATTCTGGTTCACTGTCTTTTCCGCCGTTCAGCATCTCTTTTATTCGATTGCTCTTGGCGACAATCTGACGGTATTCAACGGATACCAAGATGTCTTCGATTATGGCATCTTTGGGCCATTTGCTCAGAACGGTTTCGAGGCTCTTGCGAATGTGCGAAATCTTCTCTGCAGTGACCGTGCCTTTAGCGGGGAGCGTTGCGGGGCCCGGTCGCGAGCCTCTTGCGGTTTGAAAATCGCCAGTGAGCCTGATTAAGCTGTTCATGAGCTACTCCTTTAGGGTTCGCGCAATGGTGCTTCGTGAAATGCCTGTCAAAACTTCCATTTCTCTTAAAGTGAAACCTTGAGTTTTAAGCAGCTCGAGTGAATCAGGCTCATATCCATGTAGACGCTGATATAGCTTGCGGAGATAGTCGTTTGGATTAAGAGGATCACTAAACGCGACGGAGGTCTTGATGAGGTTTTTGAGTGTGCCGGGCCAGGGCAGATCCGGGCAACTCTGCAGCACCTTTTTTAGGGTCCGAGAGTCGTTTTTGATTGCCTGATTGTTTTTGGTCAGATTCTTTGCGATTGATTCGCCGATATCAACGAGATCGTCATGGGTGTATCTATTAAAGTCAATTTGTACATCGAAGCGCCTGGCGAGTGCCGGGTCTAGTTTGTCGTAAAGGTTCGTTGTTGCGATTATGGCGGATCGCGTGTTCAGCTTGTCGAACTCTTTTAGGAGTGCACTTGTGGCTCGCCCCATCTCACGGACGTCGTTTTGGTTAATTCTATCTAAGGCTATAGCATCGATTTCATCGAACAGGACAATGGCGCCGTCGCCGATATCGTGGATTTCTTGGAAGACCTTCGCGATATTCTTGGCCGTCTCTCCGAGTTTGCTATCGATGATTTGATTGAAATCAACGGCATATAACTGGTAGCCAAGTATTCTGGCTATCTGTTTTGTAGCTTCGGTTTTGCCGGTTCCCGATGCGCCGTAAAAGAGGACAGTGTTGATGTCCACATCTTTAGATAGAGCATTGAGCAGCCCTTGGATATCGTTAGCGATGGCCTGGGGAAGGGGCAGCGAGGTGTTGTTGCTGATTACCTTTTCTAAGAAGTCATATTCCTGCTCTGTGACTTCTTGTGGCACAAACGTACGTGTCCTAGCAATGAGGGCCATGATGTAGCTTGCAAGCTCGGGTTGCCCGGACGATTCAAAATCTTTCGCAATAATAGTGGCTGCGTTGTTGAAGGCGATGTCGTCGTGTTCCGAATGCGCTCGGATTAAGTCGATGATGTCCGATCTCTTCATGTGTGCTCCTCTCCTTAGTTATATTGTATGAGACAGACTGAGACAAAGCAAGAATTGATTGAACATGGCTGCAATGAAGTGTGCTAGGATTGAGTTGTCTAGATTCAAACTGTTCTAGATTGGAGGTGAGATTATGACTACCCACCATGGAGGTAAGGTTGGCGCTGCTGCCAAGACGCTCGCGAGCTCCTCGACGAGTAAAGCCGCGAAGACTGCGGCTGCGAAGACGCTGGTCAAGCATCAGATTGCCAAGCATCGCTAGTTTGCGAGCAAAGCATTTTGTAACAGTTGGGAGGTGATATATATGGCTTTGAAGACGATTCGCGTAAAGATTCCGAAGTGCCGAATTGGCGCAACGGGTTCGGTCGGGAAGATCGGAACGACCGCGAAGGCCGTAAAAGTAAAGATTCGCTAGGCTTTAGCGGCAACTAAAGCCTAGCGCGATGTTGACATAGCGGGCCAACATCAAACATTTTATGGGGGTCTCCGGCGAGATTCAAGCGTCGGGGACCCGCGTTATTTTTTGTTTTTATCGGCATATGCGCCGCAGCCTCTTCTTATACGACATGTGGCGGCGCTATTAGTTTGGACAATTAATGAGTGAATTAGATATAGTATCCATTTGGATTAGTTCGATGGTGGCCATAGCAACTGTCGTTGCATCGTGGGCGGGCCTTAGAGCCCTGGTGATTCAAACTTCTCCGAATATTATTATGTTCATTCGGCCAGATGATGTCTCGCCCTCACTAGCGCGGCTTGTTATCAGAAATATTGGAGAGGCGCCTGCATACAATGTTTCGTTTCGACTTTCTCCTGACTTGTTTCTAAAGGATTCTTTCGAATATAAACATGCTTCCGTAGTGTTTGATAGGGGCTACGCAATTTTGCCTCCTAAACATGAGAGGGACATTCTCTTGGGAAGGTTTGAGGATCTCGAAGGATTGTGGGGGAGCTTCATTGTTGAAGTGAATGTCTCCTTTTCAAAGAAATACGGGCGTAGACGTTTCTCGACTATCTGCCCGGTTGAGATTGGCTCATTTGAGAGCACGATCTCTATTTCTTGTGAGACTACTTTTGAAAAGGACCAAAGGGCTGCCTATCGCGAAATCAGGCAGTTTGGTAAGCGCCTTCGCGGAATAGAAAACGCGATTTGTTCATTGGGGAATTGTGACGAAGAGTAAGGTTGTACGCTGGTGACGAATAATTTCCCCCGCAGATCGACGACTGCATGACAGAACACGGCCCTCGTCCCGTCATATGATTTCTAGCGGCTAAACAACAAATCATAGACGAAGGGGACACGGGCCGTGTCTGCGAACCTCGTAACGGTCGACGAGGAGTCGCTGCGCAAGGACATAATGAATCTGGTGAGGAAGCCCGTTAATGAGACGCTCAACGGGCTGCTCGACGAGGGGTCGTCCGAGCTCGTCGGGGCTGGGCACCACGAGGGGACGGCGGGCCTGGGCTATAGGGTTACCGTTCGATTCAAATTAATAGCGTTGATTTATGAATCAATAATTAGTAGCCTATCTAAAAGCGGTATTGACGCGGGTAGCCTACGGGCCCCGCGTCCTGCGGAAAGGTGGCTATCCTTCTTGGGATGGCCGCCTTTCTTTTGTTAAGGTGCCGCAATGACGGTGAAGCCTTTCATGTCTATTGACGATCGGGACAGATTGCCTGTTGACAGAGGAGCGTGTCGGTATGGAACTTGCCGGCGACCACCGCTCCGATACGATTGCCTTGATGAATGGCTGATCCATGATGGGGCTCAAAATATGACTCGAGAGCTTGGCGGTATTGGATTGACGGCCTTGCAAGTTCTCCCTTAAAGTAATAGGCGTGATGAGGCCTTGCGACGATACGTTCGGCTTGGTCCGTGGGAACCGCCGAAAGGCGGTTTTCGCGTTTAGGGGGCTGTTTCCGAAGGACACTTGTCCGAATTTGCTTCTGGGCAGTGGGTTTTTTTACTGCGTATTTCGGAAGTGCGGGGAAAATCGAAACTTGCTGAACGCACCCCGATTTTTGCCAATTAAACCGCAGGTCGCAAGGTCTCAAATCTGGGATCTGGCCGGCAGGTCTCGGGTTTTCACCGCACTTCCGAATGCATGCTAAATATGGCTTCAACGTGCTTGGCCTTGAAAGCCATAATAGGTTGCCAATTGGCTACAAGACGAATATAGTTAGCATCATGCTAACTAAGGGGTGGTTATGAATCGAACCAAGCTCCGACCGACATATTCACTTGACGAAGCGAAGTCTTTAGCTCGTTTGGGAAAGATGATGGTAAACGGTAGGGTGCGCAGGCACCTGATGAACCAGTTTGGCTATCTGGACATCGACCATTTCCTTGCTGACCTTTTTGATTATCTGGAGCCTGGCGACTTTAGAAAATCCATTGCGCTCGACATGGATGGCCCTTTGCATGGTGTTTACGCAGATGTCTATGAGTGCCGAGGTTTTGAATGCGAGGATTGGTACGTCAAGTTTTTAATCGATTCTGAAGGCAATGCACATTTGAACGTTTTGTCTGCGAACATCGATGGATATATTCATTAAAGGAGGAGCCATGCGTTGCATGGAATGTGGCAAAGAAATGCAATTTACCACGGCGCCAATGTCTGAATCATACCGTGGCGAGCAAATAACGGTAAAAGGAATTGAGCATTATATTTGTGAGTGCGGCAACGATGAAATGACCGCTGCAGAGGCGACTAAGCTCGCCCATGCGCTGGCTTCGCAATATGCCAAGACACATGAACTTCTTTCTCCCTCTGATATTAAAGATTTGCGCTCTGATCTCGGTTTAACTCAGCATGAATTTGAGTCGCTTTTAGGGGTTTCAAAACCAACGGCATCTCGTTGGGAGAACGGGGCGTCACAACAGTCTATTACCGCAAATAATCTTATGAAGCTCATTCGAGACGTCCCCGAGGTTCGCAAATATCTGGGTCTTTCTTCTGATGAGACGACCTCGGGACTTAATACATCACAATTTTCGGTGATACAGGGAGGAGAAGCCCCGGCTTATAGGGACTCGACTCCTTTGGCAGAAGAGAATGCCTTTCGATTGGAGATGTAAATGGAAACGCTACAGAAGCAACGCATTGAATCTCCGCTGATTACATGCGTGACTAGAAAAGTGGATAGTTTTTCATTTGATGGCGGAATGACTCCGAAAGAGGGCGTCAATAAGTCTGGCGTCGAATGCAACGTCAGAAATGCTATCACCAGCGCATTTTCGGACGAAAACGGAACCAGGTTTCGCCAGCTCAATTTAGTTATAGAGCTTCTACCCAGCAATGAAGGTCATTACTATCGTTCCGAAATATCCGTCTCCGGCATATATCGCGCTCCTGCGGATTTAGATGACGATGCTTTTGACAGAGAAGCACTTAGCACCGGTATGCAGGACCTGTATTCCTATGCAAGAGGCATTATTGAAAATGTCGCAGCTGGTGGAGTGTGGGGGCCACTTTATCTGCCACAGATTGGGTTCGCAATTTAGCCCCCTTCCACCCCATCCTTTGAAGATGTTCTTAAAGCGGTCTTATGCAAGCCATCGTTTTACAAGGGGTTCCTTTCAGGAGGGTATCCCCTAGTTATTTAGCTGAAGGCTGGAACCGAACAGCCACATTGCCACTTGTCGAATTGTTGAGTCACTGGGCGGTCTGAGAGAATGCCCTCAGTGACACAGTCGTCCCGGACTCTAAGTGAGGCGATAACAAAGAAGGGCCGTTGTTCGGTTTTCCATCAACGGCCCTTTGATGTATTCGCGACTACTGGATGCTGTCGTGTTTTCGCTTCGGGACAGTGGGTTATTTACCGTGTATTTCGGAAGTGCGGGGAAAAATCGGAAACCTCTGAGCATAAACCGAATTTCGGCAACAAAACCACAGGTCGCGGATGCCTAAAACAGGGGCCTAGTCGACAGATCTCGGTTTTTCACCGCACTTCCGGAAACGCTCGACGGAAGTATGCGGCAAATTTCGGAACCCTCGAGCACATCGCCCTTTTCATGTAAAGAAACCGCAGGTAGAAGCGTTGCTACTATCCGGCGTGGTCGGCATATCAACAATTTGCCGCATACTTCAGGATTGTGCACTCATTTTGCACTCTCGAAGTCCCCTCATTCCCTAAAAAAGTTCTTAAAACAGCCTTAAGGATTTTGGACATATGCGTTGGCAGCGTACAATACGCATGTTTTGCATGATTGAAATCTGATGAAGGGGAGGAGTACGCCATGGAGGTGCTGGTTGTTGGCAACACCGCATATGTTGACGATGACTTTTGCGCCAAGGCATTCCCCGGGGACCACGTTAAGGTTGTAGCCGCCAAGGATGCGCGTCGTGATGAGTCGTCGCCCCATGCCTCGTGGAAAGAGCTGCTCCAGCACTTGGAGCAGGCCTACGAGTTCGGTGACGCATAATTTCTTTCGCAAATTGACAACCGCATAGCGGAAC
>NZ_QROQ01000039.1:0-11864 GCF_003475115.1 Collinsella sp. AF37-9
CAGTCCAAGTTTCGGGGCGCAGTTCACAGGCACCTTTGTGGTGGTTTATGCTATTCCGGGTGGAAGGGAGCGAGCAATGGCGTCTGAGGGCTTTTTTGAGCGGGTGTACGAGGTGGTCGAGCAGATTCCCGAGGGGATGGTCGCCACGTATGGTCAGGTGGCGCTGCTTGCTGGACGTCCACGAAGTGCGCGGTACGTGGGGTATGCCCTGCATGGCAATCCGCGCCCCGGCGAGATTCCCTGTCACCGCGTGGTGTTTGCCGGTGGCCGCATATGCGATGGTTTTGCTTTTGGCGGTCCCGATGCTCAACGTGAGCTTTTGCTAGGGGAGGGTGTGGCGTTTAAGGACGACATGCACGTCGACTTGGCCGCCTGTCGCTGGCCTGCAGGGCTCTAGCGGCTCTGCCGTGGTTAAAACCACCACAAAGGTGCCTGTCCCCTTTGTGGTGGTTTTGGCAGGTTTACCGAGGTTAACTTATGGAGAAGGTATGGCGGCGCGGTTTGTCGCAGCAAAGTAAACCACGGTGAACTATATTGTTTTCAGCAACGGAGCAGGCAATAGGCGATGAAAAAGCCTGCCCTGTTGAGTTTGATTCGCATTCCTCCCCTCTGTGCGATTCAACGGTGTACTTCGGGAACAGGCCCGCTGGCAACTATCTGCCAGCGGGCCTGTTCCTGTTTCGGTGAGGATTCAGCCTCACCGTCTATGTTGTGCGAAGGCGCTTTGCCTAGTACACCATGCCCATGGCGTCCTGAACCTCGGCCAGGGTCTGCTCGGCAATCTCGTTGGCGCGACGGTTGCCCTCGTGCAGCACGTCCTTCACATAGTCCAGATCGTTCTCATAGCGCTGACGACGCTCGCGGATCGGCGCGAAGTACTCGTTGACGGCCTCGGTCACGTACTTCTTGAGCTGGCCGGAGCCGCCCATGCCAATCTCCTCGGCAATCTCGACCTCGGAACGGCCGGTGCAGATGGCGGCGGTTGAAAGCAGGCCGGACACGCCGGGGCGATTCTCGGGATCGAACGTGATCATGCGCTCGGAGTCGGTCTGGCTCTTCTTGATGCGCTTGGCCGTCTCCTCGGCGGTCATCGAGATGTTGATGGCGTTGCCGTAGCTCTTGCTCATCTTGCGCCCGTCCAGGCCGGGCAGCAGCGGGGTCTCGGACAGCAGCGCGTCGACCTCGGGGAACACCTTGCCGTAACGGTTGTTAAAGCGGCGGGCGATGGTGCGGGTGAGCTCGATGTGCGGCAGCTGGTCGCGACCGACGGGCACCACATTGCCCTTGCAGAACAGGATGTCGCAGGCCTGGTGCACCGGGTAGGTGAGCAGAAGGCCGGTGAGCTCGTGGCCCGAGGCCTCCATCTCGGCCTTGACCGTGGGGTTGCGCGCCAGCTCGGCCTCGGAGACCAGCGACAGGAACGGCAGCATGAGCTGGTTTGCGGCGGGTACGGCGGAGTGCGCGTAGATCATGGTCTTGTCGGGGTCGATGCCGCAGGCAAGGTAGTCCATGACCATGTTGTACACGTTGTCCTGGATGTGCTCGGTCGTATCGCGGTCAGTGATGACTTGGTAGTCGGCGATGAGCACGTTGGTCTTGGCGCCCATGTTCTGCAGCTCAACACGGCCCTTGAGGGTGCCGAAGTAGTGACCCAGGTGCAGACGGCCGGTGGGGCGGTCGCCGGTGAGCATGGTGAACTTCTCGGGCGTTTTGGCCAGGCCCTCGCGAATGGCGTTGCTCTTTTGCAGCGCGACTTCGTAGCTGTTCTCGTTTGGCATGATTGCTCCTAACGTATGTTCATGGGTCAAGATGATAACGCGTTTATTGGAGGGGCGGGTCGTAAGTAGGCGAGGGACGGGAGAGCGGCGGCTTGTGCGATGGGCGCGGCGTGGCTGCACGTTTGGCCGGCGGCGTCTGGACGCATCCTCGGCAGCTTACCCTAGCGCCTGTGGTGGCGCTCCTCCTTGCGTTCTTCTGCTGCCTGCTCCTCTTGCTTAAAGGCGGGATCGTCGGGGGTGACAAGCTCGTCCTCGTGCGTGCGCTTGTTGTAATGGTGACGCAACACGGGCTCAAACAGATGTAGATGCTTGGCAAAGGCCGCCGAGCCAATGGCGAGCACGGTAAAGATGAGCACGCGCATGGGCACCTCGACCTGGTTGATCGCGGCGGCGCCGGCCGAAAGCATAATGCACCAGGCATAGATGAGCAGCACAGCCTGCTTTTGGTTGTAGCCCTCTTGGATCAGGCGGTGGTGGATGTGGCCCTTGTCGGCCTGCCCGATGCTAATGTGGGCGCGCTTGCGGCGCACGATGGCGCTAAACGTGTCGATGATGGGCACGCCGGCAACGATGAGCGGGATGATAAGCGAGGTGAGCGCGGCGGTGCGGCTCACGTTGAGTAGCGAGATGGAGCCCAGCGCAAAGCCCAGAAGCAGCGACCCCGAGTCGCCCAAGAAGATGCTTGCGGGGTTGAAGTTGTAGCGCAAAAAGGCCAGACAGGCGCCAAAGAGCGCAATGGAGAGCGCAGCGGCGTCGATGCGGCCCGAGAGAACGGCCATCGAAAACATGGTGAACGAGGCGATGCCGCAGATGCCCGTGGCCAAGCCGTCGAGGCCGTCGATGAGGTTAATGATGTTGGTGAATGCCACCAGATAGATCACGGTGATGGGGTAGGCGAGCCATCCGAGCATGATCTCGCCGGGGGCAAACGGGTTGACGATGACGCCGATGCGCAGGCCGCCCACGCAGGCGATGAGCGCAGCGAGGACCTGTCCGGCCAGCTTTTGCTTGGGCTTGAGCTGGATGACGTCGTCGATAGCGCCGGTCGCAAAGATGACGGTAAAGGAGAGGGCCAGCATAGGATAGCTAATGTGAAGGCGCGGGTGCGGCACCAGGACGGGCGGCCAGCCTAGGTGCCAGGTGCCTAGGATTTGCACAATGCAGGCAACGACCAGGCCCAAAAACACCGCCGTTCCGCCCAAACGCGGGATGGGCTTGGTGTTGATGCGGCGCTTGGAAGGATAGTCGACGGCGTCGAGCTTAATTGCCAGGCGCTTGACCAGAGGCACCGTGAGGAAGGTCGTGATAAAGGCCGCCGCTGCCACGCATAGGTACGGTATGTAGCTCGGGGATGAAGCCATGAATCTAAAAACCGCCAAGCGTCGAAGGGAAAGGTCAGAAGAACGCCATGCGCAAAGGGCATAGCCGAATCATGATACTCGACCAAGGGGGGTGCATGGAATTGCGCGCAGCGATAATCACGCGCTTACCAGATATTAGGGTATTGTCGATGGATTGTTGGGATGCCGGTGGGGATCCATATGGACTGTAATGGCGATTTTCGGCAAAAGAAAACCACCCCCCACGTTACGAAAATGAACCCACCTAAAACAGGTGGGTGCCCTCATCGACTGTTCCAGCGTCCTTAACAACGAAGGATACCTGTACTAGGTACGACTGTGTGGGCTCCCTAAATAAACGCGACGGTTCACCCAGTTGCTCCGCGGGGGGCGGAATACCTACATCATAAAGCGGCACTTTATCGATTCCAGTCTTGACATTACAAAAATCGTGTCGGACGATTACGGCGCCTTGGGCTCGAGCCGTCTGTGCGGTTGGTCCCTTTACGTTTGAGCTGCTGAATCGTTGTTTTGGAGCATGTTTTTATGCCGACGCCGTTGACCGAACTTTTTTCGCCCGCCTGCCATTTGTGTCCGCGCCGTTGCGGTGCGGCGCGCGACGAGGGCGCGCGTGGCGTGTGCGGCGCCGACAACACGCTTAAGGTCGCCCGCGCGGCGCTCCATATGTGGGAGGAGCCGCCCATTTCGGGCGAGGCCGGCTCGGGTACGATTTTCTTTAGCGGCTGTTCGCTCAAATGTATCTATTGCCAGAACCACGAGATCTCGACGGGCAATTTTGGGCTTGAGATTTCGCCCGAGCGCCTGGTCGAGATTATGCTGGAGCTGCAGGACCAAGGTGCCAATAACATCAATCTGGTGACGGCGACGCATTATGCTCACCTGCTGCCGGCCGCGATTGCCGCAGCTCGGGAGCGCGGACTGGTCATTCCAATCGTCTACAACACGAGCGGTTATGAGCGTGCGAGTGCCGTGGCGGCGCTCGGCGATTTGGTCGACGTGTGGCTTACCGACTTTAAGTATGCCAATGCGGCGCTTGCGCAGTCACTCTCTCATATTAAGGACTACCCGCGCGTGGCTGTGTCGGGTCTGGCCCAGATGGCGCGCGAAATTGAGCGCCGCGGGGGAGAGCTGGTAGACGGGGACGGGCTCATGAAGCGCGGCATAATCGTGCGTCATCTGGTGCTGCCGGGGCATGCGGACGATTCGTGCCGCGTGTTGGACCTGGTGTGGCAGACGATGGGCGACGTGCCGATCTCGGTCATGAACCAGTACACGCCCAATGCCCTCATGCGCGAACAAGGCGGCGACCTGGCGCGCGCCGTGACGCGCGAGGAGTACGAGCAGGTGCTCGACCATGCCGACGACCTGGGCTTTACGACGATGTTTTGGCAAGAAGGCGGAGCGGTAGACGAGAGCTTCACCCCGGCGTTCGACACCACCGGCGTCCTCACCAGCGCAAAGTAGTGCGCTCGCCGATGATTTTTCTGGGACGGGGATTAAAAAATCATCGAGAGGATCGCCTGCTCGAAAAGTTGTCAAAATAGCCGCGTCCCAAAAAGACTGGGTATTGGGCGTTGACAGTTGGCGAGCCGTAGGTAAAATATCAACTTGTCTTGGGGACGTAGCTCAGTTGGGAGAGCGCTGCCGTCGCATGGCAGAGGCCGAGGGTTCGACTCCCTTCGTCTCCACCCTTGGATTTGATAAGCCGCTGACATTGTGTCGGCGGCTTTTTTTAAAAGAAAGGGCTGTACCATGGCCAAGCTTGAGTCCCAACCACTGTCTGCCGAGGAACGCGCCGAGTTGGAAGAGCTCCGCGCCGAGAAAGCTCGTCGCGAGGCCCAGGAAGAGGCACGCCGCGAGCGTGAGGAGCTGGCCGCCCTGCGTGCCGAGCGTGCGAAGGCCGAGGAGGCCGCCGCGAACGTCGCCCCCGCGCCCAAGCCCGCCGCCGCGAAGCCCGCGCCCACCGCACCTAAACCTCAGCCTAAAAAGGTCGCTCGTTCCAAGTCCGTCGAGCCCAAGCCGAGCCGTGACGAGATGACCTTTGCCCAGCGCATGGTTACCTCCAAGGAGCCTACGGGCGAGAACGAGATCCCTGGCATGGCGCCGGCTCAAAAAATCATCATTGTCCTTGCCCTCATCGCGTTTGTCATCTTTATGGGCTACACGATCCTGACCAGCATGGGCCTGCTCTAGCCCATTCGCGCTGGGTGCCATGCCCGAACACTCTGCCCTTTTCCAACCCTCAACCTCTGCACAACGCATCCGAAAGGTCGCCCCATGGCTTTGACCGACATCTCGCATCCCACCGACATTGCAATGCTCACCGATCTGTACGAGCTCACTATGGCCCAGGGCCTGTGGGAGAGCGGCAAGGCCAATGAGCAGGGTTGTTTTACCGCGTTTTACCGCGACCATCCTTTTGGCAGCGCCTATGCCGTCATGTGCGGCACCGCCGAACTGCCCGAGCTGGTCGAGAATCTGCGCTTTACGCCCGAGGACATCGACTACCTCGCCTCGCTCCAGGCCCCGGCCGGCGGCGCGATGTTCAAGCCTGGATTCCTCGACTACCTGCGCGATTTTCGTGCGCATGTAAACATCGACGCCGTCCCCGAGGGCGAGCTCGTCTTTCCGCGCGAACCCATGGTGCGCGTCACCGGCCCCGCGCTTGAATGCCAGCTGCTTGAGACGGCGCTGCTCAACATCGTTGGGTTCCAGACGCTTGTCGCCACCAAGACGGCGCGCGTGGTGCTGGCGGCGGACGGCCGTCCCGTTGCCGAGTTTGGCCTGCGCCGCGCTCAGGGTCCCGATGGCGGCTTGGCCGTCGCGCGCGCGAGCTACGTTGCCGGCTGCTCCTCTACGTCCAATGTGCTCGCCGGCCGCCGCTACGGTATTCCCGTCTTTGGCACGCATGCGCACAGCTGGGTGATGAGCTTCGATTCCGAGCTCGAGGCCTTCCGCGCCTTTGCCAAGTCGAGCCCCAAGAACTGTACGCTGCTCATCGACACCTATGACGTGCGCGAGGGCTGTGAACATGCCATTACGGTTGCCAAGGAGATGGAAGCGGTGGGCGAGCGCCTGTCGGCCATTCGCATCGACTCCGGCGACCTCGCCAAGCTCTCCAAGTATGTGCGCGGCCGTTTTGATGCCGAGGGCCTGCCCTATGTGGGGATCTCGGTTTCTAACGATTTGGATGAGTACACGATTCAGTCGCTGCTCGACCAGGGCGCGCCCATCGACAGCTTTGGCGTGGGTACCAAGCTTGCGACCTGCTATGACCAGCCGGCGCTGGGCGGCGTGTACAAGCTTTCCGCCCGCCGTGCGAGCGAGGCAGATCCATGGACGCCGGTGGTCAAGCTCTCTGAGCAGCCATACAAGCGCACGATCCCGGGTGTGCAACGCGTGCGCCGTTATTACGACGGCTTTGGCGGCCCGGTCTGCGACATGATCTACGACGAGGACCATCTGGCGGGGGAGGGCGCCGCGCGCGGCAATACCCTTGTGGCCGTGAACGATGCCGCCCTGGTGACCGACGTGTCCGAACTTGAGTATCGCGAGCTGCTGGTGCCGATCGTGCGCGATGGCAGTGCGGTGGCTCCGCGTGAGGGCATCCAGGACGCGCGCGAGCGCTGTGCTTGGGCGCTCGACCATCTGGACGCAGCTTTCAAGCGCTTCCTGTACCCGCAGACCTACGTGGTGGGTATGGAGCAGGGCCTGGCTCAGGTGCGCGACGAGCTCGTGCGCAAGAACATGGCCGCGGCTTCGGCTTTCCCCTGGGCAAAATGATCAGAAGGGGACGGAGGAAAACGGATCATTTTCGTCCGTCCCGCACCAGGTGCCCCGGCCGCTCCAGCTCGCCCGCTCGCTCAGCATTCGATTGGTTTGACGTATGACGATTTCTTATAAAACGATGGTGGTAAAGATCGGCTCGTCCACGGTGGTGGGCGCCGACGGCAAGGTCAACCGCGCGTTTATCGGTGGCCTGGCCGATCAGGCTGCGGCCCTGCGCAAGCTCGGCTGGCGCTTGGTCGTGGTGAGCTCGGGTGCCATCGCGTGCGGTTATCCCGTGCTGGGCTTCGACCGCAAGCCGGTCGGTGACCTGCCGAGCCTGCAGGCATGCGCTTCGGCCGGCCAGTGCATCATCTCGTCGGCCTACGACGAGGAGTTCCATGCGCGTGACCTACTCACCTCGCTCGTGCTGCTCACGCGCCACGACACGGCGCGCCGTACGTCCTACCTGCACGCGCGCGACGCCCTGCTGCGCCTGGTGGAGCTGGGCGTGGT
The DNA here is from genome assembly GCF_003475115.1 of Collinsella sp. AF37-9. NCBI lineage: Bacteria > Bacillati > Actinomycetota > Coriobacteriia > Coriobacteriales > Coriobacteriaceae > Collinsella > Collinsella sp. AF37-9. Next base: position 7,421 of record NZ_QROQ01000039.1, read on the forward strand.
GCCGGTCGTCAACGAGAACGATACCGTTACCGTCGATGAGATCAAGTTTGGCGACAACGACACACTGGCGGCGCTCGTAAGCTGCCTGGTTTCCGCCGACCTGTGCGTGACGCTGTCCGACATCGATGGCCTCTACACCGCCAATCCACACGAGGACCCGACGGCCGAGTTTATCCCGGTCGTGCATAAGATCGACGCCAAGATCATCGCCTCGGCGGGCGATTCTTCCACATCGGTGGGCACGGGCGGCATGATCACCAAGATCCGCGCGAGCCGCATTCTCATGACGGCGGGCATTCAGAGCGTGATTTGCTCGGGCGAGGAGCCCGATGCGCTCGTGCGTCTGGCCCGCGGCGAGAGCGTGGGTACGCTGTTCGATCCGCCGGCGGAGCGCCTGGACATTGCGCCGCGCAAGCTGTGGATTGCACTGGGCGACAAGGCGCACGGCTCGGTGACGGTCGATGACGGCGCCGCGAGGGCGCTGGTCAGCCGCGGTTCGTCGCTGCTCGCGGTGGGTATTCGCGAGGTCGATGGCCAGTTTGCCGAGGGCGATGTGCTCGACGTGTGCGACCCGAGCGGCATGGTTGTCGCCCGTGGTATCGCCGAGGCCGATTCGGACGTGCTGGAGCTTGCCGCCGGCCGCCGCCAGGACCAGATTGCCAGCAACCGCCTGCTCGCAGACCTGGCCGAGAAGCCCGCGATCCATAGGGACAACTTGATAGTGTTTGCATAAAGAGAGGCAGCGCTGCGGCTCGTTTTGCCAGCAGTGCTGCCTCTCCTTTTCCGGCACTTGGGGACGTTCCTTATGCGCCGGCACTTTGGGACACTCCTTTGCTAGAAGATCTGGCGCAGGTCTCCGCGGTTGAGGGCTTCGTCGAAGAGGTGCTTGAACACCACGCTGCCGTGCAAGCCGTCGTGCTCGAACTCGTTGGTCACCCAGGCATGCGAGTTGCCCACGCGGCTGAGCGTATCGAGCTGCATGCCCGAGTCCACGTACATGTCATCGAAGTACACCGCGGCCTGCAGGGGCACCTCGTTGCACGTCAGGCGCTGCGGGTCGTAGATCTTGTCCCAGCTGGTGTCTTCCATCAGCAGGTCCATGGCGGGCTTGAAGGGCTTGAGCTCGGGCATCTGCTCGAACATCCACGGGAACATGGCCTCGCCGGTAAACATGAGCGGTCGCGTGAGCGTGTCGAACTCGGCACGATGGGCCTTCTCTTCTGCCGCGGCCCAGCGAATGGGCATGGTGTCGCCGTCGGCGTAGATGAACTCCTGAAGCGTCCAGTACAGCGGATTCGTGCGCGTGTTGGTGCGCTCGAAGGCGCGCATCAAAAAGCTGTCGGATACCGAGGCGCCGCAGGCCAGCGTGCCGTCGCCGTCAACAAAAGCATGATCGATAATCCAATGCATGCGCTCAAAGCTCGGCTTCATGCCAAAGTCGCTGCCCATGAGCTGTAGGCGCTCGACCGTCATTGGCGAGCCGTCGGGCAGTACGGGCTTCTGAGCCTCGAGCGCATCGGCCAGGGCTGCCACGCGCTCGACATCGGCGGGGTAACGGTCGTAATACTGCTGCGTCTTGGCGGCCATGCGCGGGAAGGTGTGCGCGTAGACCTCGCTGGCGCTCGCCGGCACGTGCGGAATGCCGCCGCAGGTAAAGCTTGCCGCCACGCCCTCGGGGAAGAGCGACAGATAGCTCAACGTCAAAAAGCCGCCGTAGCTCTGCCCGAGTGTGACCCAGGGCTTGCCGCCAAAGCCCACCAGGCGCAGGTACTCAAAATCGCGCACGATGGAGCTGGCGAGGTGACGCTTGAGGAAGTCCGCCTGCGAGCGGGCCGCATCGGAGCCTGCCGCCTCGGCGCGCTCGCCCAGTGCGGCAATCGTGCGCCCGTCTACACAGCTGCTGCGTCCGGTACCGCGCTGGTCGGGCAGCACGACGCGGAAATGCTTGACGGCCTCTTCGATCCAGCCATCGCTTGTGGGCGACAGCGGACGCGGGCTCTCGCCACCGGGGCCACCCTGCAAAAAGAGAAGGAGCGGCAGGTCGTCGTTGATGCGGTCGGGTGCGCAAACCACACGGTAGAAGAGCTTGATGCTCTCGGGCGCGCCGGCGATGGGTGTCGGTATAGCGCCGCGGCGCATGGTGCTGCCGACGGCCAGGAGCATCGGCTCCAGGCCGCGCCAGTCGAGGGGGACGTCGATGCTGTGGTCCTCGACATACAGGCCGGGGACGTGGTACGAAGTGATGAGGGCCATGTGAGTCTTCCGTTCGTTGCGGTGTTTCGGGTTGACCAATTCTACCGCCGCGGGCGAGGCCATGCGCAAATCGGCTACCATGGTTGCAAACTTCTAGGAGAAAGGGCCGCCCATGTCGGTCGATATAGCCACGTATGTCCACGATCTTGCCGTTGCCGCTAAGGCAGCGTCGGCCTCGCTTGCCACGGCGAGCGACGAGCAGCGCCAGGAGGCCGTGCGCGCCATGGCCGCAGCACTGCGCAACGGTGTCGACTCCATCGTCGCCGCCAACGAGCTCGATATGTCCGCCGCGCGCGATGCGGGGACCTCGGCGGGGCTCCTCGACCGTCTGCTGCTGACGCCCGAGCGCGTCGAGGGTATGGCCGCCGGCCTGGAGAAGCTCGCCGAGCTGCCCGATCCTGTCGGCCGCGTGCTCGACCACCGCGTGCTCGCAAGCGGCGTGGACCTCACCCGCGTGAGCGTGCCGTTGGGCCTGGTCGCCATGGTGTACGAGGCGCGCCCCAACGTGACGGCCGACGCCGCGGGCATCTGCATCCGCACCGGCAACGCCTGCATTCTGCGCGGCGGCTCGCTGGCCTATCACTCGTGTGCCATGATTTCTGAGCTGCTGGCCGATGCGCTCGAGACCAAGGGCTTCCCGCGCGAGGCTATCTCGATGATCGAGTCCACCGACCGCGAGGCCACTGGCGAGCTCATGAAGCTCCGCGGTATTGTCGACGTACTCATTCCGCGCGGCGGTGCAGGCCTGATCCAGCGCTGCGTGCGCGAGTCGCTTGTGCCGGTGATCGAGACGGGCACGGGCAACTGTCATATCTACGTGCATGAGTCCGCCGACTTTGATAAGGCGCTCAACATTATCGTTAATGCCAAGACCCAGCGTGTAGGCGTGTGCAATGCCGCCGAGTCGCTGCTGGTCGACCATGCTGTGGCCAATGTGTTTTTGCCTGCGGTCGTTGCCGTGCTGCACGACCACGGCGTGCTCATTCACGGCGACGAGGCCACGTGCGCCGCATGCGCCGACGCCGGGCTTGCCGAGGGCGATGACTACGTTGCCGCGACTGAGGAGGACTGGGGTCGCGAGTATCTGGCGCTCGAGATGAGCGTGAAGGTCGTGGCGAACGAGGACGAGGCCATCGCGCACATCAACCGCTACGGCACGATGCACTCCGAGGCCATCGTTGCAGAGGACACGGATGCTTGCGAGCGCTTCCTGGACGAGGTCGATGCCTCGGCCGTGTATGCCAACGCCAGCACGCGCTTTACCGACGGCGGCGAGTTTGGCCTGGGCGCCGAGATTGGCATCTCGACCCAAAAGCTCCACGCCCGCGGCCCCTTTGCCGCCGAGGCCCTCACCACCTACAAATACAAGCTCCGAGGCACCGGCCAGGTCCGCCCCTAAACCCCTCGTAAACGAAAACCGCCACAAAGGTGCCTGTCCCCTTTGTGGCGGTTTTAGGTGGCGTGGGCGGTTAGGCCTGGAAGGTATCGCGGTCGGGGGCGAAGGACTGCATGGCCGCTATGGTGCGGTCAAAGAGCTCGGGGAGCTCCCAGCCCAACATCTCGGCGCCCTGCGAAATCACGTCGCGCGAGCAGCCGGCGGCAAAGCGCTTGTCCTTGAACTTCTTCTTGAGCGACTTGGTCGTAAAGTCCATAACGCTCTTGCTCGGGCGCATGATGACTGCAGCGCCGATCAGGCCGGTGAGCTCATCGCAGGCAAACAGGATCTTTTCCATCTGCAGCTCGGGTTTGGGCAGCGAGGTGTTGAAGTCCGACGTGTGCGTCTGGATGGCGCGAATGAGCTCGGGAGACGCACCTTCGCCCTCAAGAATCTCGGCAGCATAGATGGTGTGGTTCATGGGGTCGTCCTCATGCTCCTCCCAATCCAGGTCGTGCAGCAGACCGACGATGCCCCAAAACTCCTCGTTCTCGGGGTCGAACTCGCGCGCAAAGTAGCGCATAGTGCCCTCGACCGTCTCGCCATGGGTGATGTGGAACGGGTCCTTGTTGTGTTCGTTGAGCAGTTCGAACGCGCGGTCGCGGGTGATTCCGGCGGTAAGCGGCTCTGCCATAAGAGACTCCTTGTGCTCGTGGGTATCGATAAGAATGAATACTACTAGAACAAGAAAACCACCACAAAGGTGCCTGTGAACTGCCTCCCATTTCTTGGACATCGGGAAATGGGAGGTTTTCC
>NZ_QROQ01000004.1:0-105669 GCF_003475115.1 Collinsella sp. AF37-9
TATCGACGAGAGAAGGAAGGGGATGAAGGGAAGGAAAGACGGCGCCGTGGCAATGGCGTAAGGCAGGAAGGAAAGGAATGGCAGGTCGTTTGCGGAGGCCGGGATATCCGTGATGCCGGAGCTGCTCAGGGCACGGCAATACGCGAGGTCTGCGTCATTGGTCTCTCGGTCTCCCACGATGGACCCGGATTGGAAGCCTTCGTCCATGAGCGCGTAGTAGCTCTCGGCAGAATCGAGAATGGCGGCGTCGGTTTGAGCGGCAAGGGCGGCGTTCGCGTATCTTGCAAGCTCCGCGTCAGCTTGCTGCTCTGGCGATAGGTCTGTGCCGCTGGCCTGGGGCGCGCGCGTATTGAATGCGTCGACAAAGCTCTGCATGCCCTGCTTCATAAAGAAGGGCCCGTAGATGGGTGAATTGAACGCAATGGGGACGGAAAAGGCTGCAGCGAGAACGAGCGTACAAATCCATGCGGCCCTGTCTCTTAGGATCAGTTTGAGAAGAAGTCGACAGTACATTTGGAAGCACCTACGTTCCTCAAAGAATCGTTAGATTAAAAGTAACAGACCGGATGAAGATACGTGCGACGGGGGCGAGGCGAATGGCTGAGCGGTATCGATACGCGGGTTCAACGGTATTATATTGACCACATAGATTTTTAACTTGCATTTCTACCCGCCCTTTTCGTAGAGTCGCCGATACGTGCTTAGCGCACCCTCGGCGCGTCCGGCAGGCTTTGCGAAATGGGATCCAGGAGACTTCGGCGCAGCATCATCTTGCGGAATGCTTCTAATGAGCCTCCCATCCTTCAAAAACAGAATCTCATCGCACAGCCTATCGACCGAATCCAAGATGTGGGATGACATGATGATGCACGTACCAGAATCGGCCAGCTTCCTGAGAATCTCGGAATGCAAGTCCACCCTGCTGGGGTCGAGCGCGTTCATGGGCTCATCTAATAGAAGGTACCGCGCGCCCGTCGCATACGCAATCGCCAGGGTAAGCTGCTGCTTCATGCCCTGGCTCAGAGTGCGGATCCTCATCTTCGCGAACTCGCCTATCTGCGTTTGTTCCACTATCTCTTCGATATCGCGAGCATGCGGCCACATATCGCAAACCATCTTGAGGTGATCTTCCGCACGCAATCCGGGATACAGCAGCGTCCCCTCACCAGGTGCATAGAAGATCATAGAACGGACCTCTCTCGCACCCGTACCCTGCACCTCATCCAGAACGATGCTCCCGTCCACGCGAGGACCCGGCAAACCTGCCATCGCACGCAGCAACGTCGTCTTTCCATGCCCGTTCGGAGCGACGAGACCGTAGACCGTACCCGGGGCAAACTCAGCGTTCACCGAATCTACGAGCACCTTCTTTCCATAAGAGATCGTCAGCGTTTGAAGGTCAATCATCGAGATCATCCCCTTTCGATCTTTGGAACACTCAGGCGCACCATCAACGGAGATACGGCGCCCAAGACCACCAGCAGAGCGCCCGATGCGCCGACGACCTCTCCAAAAGGCATCGCGTTCGTCCCTCGCCCAAGGAACCCAATCGTCCCCACCTGGGAAGCGGGATCAAACGAGGCGAATGGAGCCAGCAGCGCGACGCCCATGCCCACGCTTTCAACATGAGCGCTCAACGAACCCAACACCAAGAGAACCGCGCAAACCATTCCGGTGACAACGGGGTTGCGGCTAATCGCTGCTGTCAACGCAGCGACGACGGAAATCACGCCGTATGCCATGACCAGCAACGGAATACTGCACAACACCGCCTCCCCCACCATGGACGTTGTCGAAGCTCCCGCCCGAATGAGAGCGACGGGATACTCCGATCCACCCGCACCGTTCTTAATCACGGACACAACGACAGCGGGAACCATCGACACCAAAAGCAGCACCAAGCCAAGCAGGAGAGCCAGCGCAACAGCCGTCAGAAAACGCACATGCGCTGTTGCGGGGATCTGGAGAACCAGAAGGGAACGACACTGCAGGTGGGTGCACGCGAGCGATGTGACAACCACGGGCAACAGCAAAAATAAGGAGGGAAGCGCTGCCTGGAGATACGAAAGGAGGATTAATGGGGGCATCTTCGTACTTAACTCGTAAACCTTGGGGTCCGGCAAGCTCGCGATCGACTCAAGCAGAAGGGCGCGCGCCTCCGCACGAGAAGGAGTCTCCGGCTCGATTCCGATCGATTGCAGGAGAGTCGCATCTGCCGCGCCCAGCTCACCTCGAGCGCGCTCGTACGTCGCAAGGCTTCGAAACCCCTCCGCAGGCATAGGCGCGTACACGAAACCCGAAAGAGCATCCCGCATGTCTTCCAGGGCCGCTTTGCCCTCGACGTCCATATTCGCAGCGTTCTGCTCTAAATACCGATCTATTGAACGGAGCTCCCCATCCCTATACCGAACAGCGGAAACGTTATCAGCGTCAGGAAACATCTCGACCAGAGCCGGGGCCAGCATCGTCGTCGACATTGCAATCGCGCATACGGCGAGGGTAGGAGAACGCAGGAGCAGTTTCCCCATCGTTCTTACGTATGCAACGGCGGAGGCACAAGCGCTCGAACGAGTTGCCGTTCTCGATGCAGTGAAGGAACCTCTCTCAAGACAAATCGGGGATATCGGGCACGCGCAGCCGCTCTTTCCAGCAACGCAAAGCAGGCTAATTGCCAGCACCTCGATCCCGATTGCGCATACGAGGGCAATCGCGCCACGCTCGAAGCAAAGTCCAGGCAGATTCACTATCTGCGTTGTCGGGTACGGGCTATAGGCGCCGACGGTCAACTCAGTGTTCGCATACGTAAGGGGATTCAACAGGGCAAACTCACGTAAAGCGATGGATCTTCCGTAATACCCGGGAACCATCGTCACCCCCATCAGGGCACATACGAACACGATTCCAAGCGTAGGGTTATTGGCAATCTTCACGGCAAGGTGAACGACAAGCGAGATGAACGCTGCCACCAAGAATTGCAAGATGGCCGTCTGCGCGAACACCAGCCAAGCCGGTTTGATAACCGGAGTCGCATATTGAATGTAGCCTATCGGATAGAACGGCGAGCCCGGGCCATTCTTCACAAGCGCGGCGATTATCCCTGGAAGATTGATGGCGAGGACGGCAAGCATTGCAAAAACACTCGCCCATACGCTCGATGCAACAAGTCTACCCAGCTCGCCCATCGGTGCCTGGATGATGAGCTTTTCACGTTTGTTAAGACGCGCGGCAAGGAACGAGACGGCAACGGCCGTTGCGACCCATAGCAAGTACTCCTTCGATCCGTCATAATAGGTGTACTCTCCATCCGATATCTGCAGAAACGGAAGTAGGGGAGAGAGCGGTGCCAAGATAAGACGTCCCGCGGCAAGAGGGTACAGAAGCGCGGGCATGCTTGATGAAGAGGTATAGACACCGTCCTCCCCCGCATTCACAAGCGCATCCGCATAGGATGCTGACAATTCCTGCTCAACACGGGTTATTCCCGACTCGAGGTATTCGACCCGTCCGTCGATGCCAGCCGCGCTCCTGAAGACGGGCAGAGCACAAAGAACCATCAACGCAACAACGACAACACAGAGCGACCTGGAGGAGAGAAGCGACCTAAAGATCGCCTTCGAGATTTTGAGCATATTCATCGCCAACCTTAACCTCATCCAGTCGGAACAGAGGGGCCGAACAAAATGCTCGGCCCTTATTACTTGCCGGCAAAGTCAATTTAACATAAACTGTTAAAAAGTAACCTGAGTTTTTTAAATTCTTCGGAGGTTATTATGAGTTCCGACAATCGCACTCCCCGGCTTCATTCCTTCCGCATCGCATGTGCGATAGCCTCTGCGACCCTTTGCGCCACCGCCATCGCACAAGTGGCGTTCTCCTTAAAGCCAGCAATCGAAGTGCTCGACAACCCTGTAATTGCAGACTCCCCCGCGTATCCAGCCCTTGCGATCTCGACATTGGTCCCTGCCGTCATCGGTATCGCTACGACCATCCTCAGCGCCGTTCTCGTGTGGACGATCAAGAGCGGAGACCCCTTCAAGAAAGGGTCTGCGACATGCTTGAAGGTGCTCGGCATTCTCTTCGTTGTTCAAGCTGCCACCAGCCTCTACGCCGGCTCACTCAAAACCTCCGTTTCGATGTTTGGCGGCGAGGGGGCCGTCGGCGCCCAAGAGATCGCTTCATCATTCGATTGGACCTCTCTGGTTCTCGGCATCGTCCTGTTCATGCTTTCCCAGCTCTTCTTGTACGCCCGAGAGCTGTACCTCGACTCCGACGAGATTGCGTAAGGAAACGCCATGCCCGTAATTGTTCGCCTCGACAAGATCATGGCCGAGCGAAAGATTTCCTCGAACGAACTTGCCGAAAGGATTGGAACCACGCCCGTGAACCTGTCCCGTATTAAAAAAGGGCATATTCGCGGCATTCGCTTCAACACACTCGAGCAGCTATGCCTCGCCCTTCGTTGCCAACCCGGAGACCTTCTCGAAGTCATGAGCGAAGAGGATGCCCGAAAGGAGTTCGGATTCGATTGGTCCGCCGAGGATTAGAGGGCGGTCGTACTCGCCCTGCACACGGGGATGCGAATCGGCGAGGTCTGCGGCCTTCGGTGGTGCGATGTGGATTTCGAGACGGGCCTGATCTCGATCAGACACTCGGTGGCGTACGCGAAGGGAATGGGTTCGTTCATCAAGGACACCAAGACCCATGACGCCAGGGGTATCCCCATCGACCCGGTCGGCCTACTCCCCTTCCTGAAGGAGACCCACGAGATCGACTGCGGAAAGCTGCGCTTGCGCGGCCTTACCGGGGCGGTCGAGATCGGGGACTGCTACATCCTGTCGGAGCCGGGCGCGACCTTCGCGACGACAAGCTATATCCGCAGGGCGTTCAAGACGTTCTCGGAGACCAACGGCCTCATGGGCACCAACGACGAGCTGATCACGTTCCACGGCCTTCGCCACACGTTCGCAACGCAGTGGATCCGCCAAGGCGGCGATATCAAGGCGCTCCAATCGATCCTCGGCCACAAGGACGCCATGGCGACGCTCAACGTCTACGCCGACATCGAGCCCATCTCCAAAATCCATAACATGCTGCGCGCCACGCCGTGCCTTTGGCGCGGGCACCTCGGGCCGAGGGTCGATCCGGGTCCCATGTTCCAACAGAGGATCCAGGAGTCCATCGAGACGCTCCAGGCGTTCGGCTACGGCATCACCGAGCCGGACGACCGAAATATCGCCATACGCGACGTGAAGACGAACAGTTGGCTCTAGCTCACCGAGTACGCGGCAGTGCTGGGCCCATCCCAACTGAGGTCACGGTGGTCCGATAGGGGCGCCGCCCGCGGCATGCGCCGCGGAGCGGTATCCCCTACCGAAGGGCGGGGATGCCCTCCGCTTCCAGTTCGGAATCAGCCGTCGGAGGCGTTCGGCTGACTGCGGGAACGGCCTGTCCGCTCAATGTGTTCGGCTGAGATCGGAAATCAACCCAACACGAGCCGGACACGCGCCAGACGGCTCTTCCCCGTGCGGCCTTCCCCCTTACGCTCATGTTGCAGGCATGTAACGCCGCAGCGAGCGCGCCTTTTTTGCGCCAGACAGGTACAATGATGAACACTGTACCGTAGCGGAGCGCCCCGCGCGCGCCGCAATCACGCGAAAGGGTTTCCCATGGCCGAGATCTCGTCCTCCCGTATCGTCATCACCGTCCTTGGCAAGAACCGCCCCGGCATCGTCGCCGGCGTCACCCGTGTCCTAGGCGAGGCCAACGTCGACATCCGCGACATCACGCAGTCCATTATCGAGGACATCTTCACCATGACCATGCTGGCCGATACCGCCGAGTCCAAGCTCGACTTCGCCGAGCTGCAGAAGGCGCTGGCCGAGGCCGGCGAGCTTTCGGGCGTCAACGTGTCCATCCAGCGCGAGGACGTCTTCAACTTTATGTACCGCCTGTAGCGAGCAAGCCGCTGGGGATAGCCTGACGCGCGCATGCCCATGCAAGTCACCCCGATGCGGCCCGGAGAGGAGCGCGCATGGCCTACGACGCCAAGAAAATCTATTACCGCTTCGATGACCACTTGAGCCGCCTGGTTCTGGATTACGAAGCAAGCCGCCAGATTTCGCCTGAGAGCGAAAGCCTCTACCACGGCCTGCCGACCGACCCTTATGACGAGGGCCTATTTGTTGAGCACAATGTCAAGCGCGGCCTGCGCAATGCCGACGGCTCGGGCGTGGTCGCGGGCCTCACTCGCATCTCGGATGTGCACGGCTACAACAAGGTCGACGGAAAGGTCGTACCCGATCAGGGCAAGCTCACGCTTCGCGGCTACAGCATCGAGGATCTGGTCAACAATGCCCAGGCCGAGAATCGCTACGGCTACGAGGAAGTCGCCTATCTGCTTATCACGGGTTCGCTGCCCAACAAGGAAGAGCTCGACGGCTTTTGCGAGCGCCTGGGCGCCTTTAGACATCTGAGCGACGAGTACGTCAAAGAGTTCCCTATGACCACGGTGTCGTCGAGCATCATGAACGTGCTCCAGCGCGCCGTGCTGCTGCTCTACGCCTTCGATGCCGAACCAGACGTGATCACGCCCGAGCACGAAATCGACGTCGCCATTTCCATGCTCGCACGTCTCCCGCGCATCGCCGCCTTCGCCCACATGGCCTCGATTGCCAAGCTTCGCGGCTCCGAGGTTCACGTGCCGCACCCCACGCCCGGCCTCTCCACCGCCGAGACCATTCTGCAGGTCCTGCGCGGCGGCATGGCGTTCACCCGCGATGAGGCGATGCTGCTCGACGTGATGCTCATGCTGCATGCCGAGCACGGCGGCGGCAACAACTCCACCTTCGCTTGCCGTGTGCTGTCGTCTTCGGCCACCGACCCGTATTCCGCCTACGCCGCGGCTATCGGCTCGCTCAAGGGCCCGCGCCACGGCGGTGCCAATGCCAAGGTCGTGTCTATGCACGAGGACATCCGCGCGCATGTCTCCAACTGGGAGGACGAGGACGAGGTCGCGGCCTACCTGGGCAAGATCCTCGACAAGCAGGCCTTCGACGGCACCGGCCTCATCTACGGCATGGGCCACGCCGTCTATACGCTCAGCGACCCGCGCGCCGAGGTCTGCCGCCGTTACGCGCGCTCACTGGCAGCCAAGAAGGACTTGGGCGAAGAGTTCGCACTCATCGAGCGCATCGAGCGCCTGGCGCCCCAGGTCATGCGCGACCATGGCATGACCAAGCCCATCTGCGCCAATATTGACCTGTACACGGGCTTTATCTACAAGATGCTCGGCGTACCCGAGACGCTCTTTACGCCGCTGTTCGCCGTCGCCCGCATGGCAGGCTGGTCGGCGCACCGCATGGAAGAGCTCTTCTGCGCGCACCGTATTATTCGCCCGGCCTATCGTCCGGTGATCGAGCCGCTAGCGTACAAGCCGCTCGCCGACCGCTAGGACGCGAACCGTTATAGAACTCGAGCGTGGCCAGGGCATCGCCGCCCTCGGCCACGCTTTTTATGCCAGCAGAAAGGGCTGTATCAAATGATTGTGTTTTCCGATATGGACGGAACGCTGCTGACGAGCGATAAGCAAATGAGCGATGCCACCTGGTCGATGCTCGACGAACTCGCTCGACGCGGAATTGAATTTGTGCCCTGCACGGGACGTCCGCTGTCGGGCATCTTTGAGCCCATCCTCGCCCATCCCTCCGTGCACTATGCCGTCTGCGCCAATGGCGCCAGCGTCTGGCAGCTCGACGACGATGTGCCCAACGATGCCTCGCGCGCCACGCGCATTTTGAGCCGTCCGCTCGATCGCGGCATTGCTCATCGCGTCCATCGCATCGCCGCCGGCCACGATGTGACCTTCGATATCTTCGCGGATGGGCAGTGCTTCCTCCCCCGCTCGCTTTACGGGCGCCTGGATGAGTTCTGCGGCGGTGACCCCCACATCGCGGCTTCGCTCAAGCGCACACGAACACCGATCGACATGGATATCGACAGTAAGATCGACGGGGTCGAGACGCTCGAACGCATCGCCATGTACTGGCACGACCCGGCCGATCGCGACGCCATCGCGGCTGAGCTCGACACGCTCGGAGGCATTGAGGTCACACGTTCTTACGCCATGAATATCGAGGTCATGGGTGAGGGCGCCACCAAGGGAACGGCCCTCACGTGGCTATGCGAGCACCTGGGCGAGCGTCTCGTCGACGCCTGGGCGTTCGGCGACAACATCAACGACATTCCCATGCTGCAGGCAGCAGGCCACGGCATGGCCATGGTCAACGGCGAGCCCGAAGACCGCGACGCCGCCGACGCCATCACCGAGTTCGACAACGACCACGACGGCGTCGCCCGCACCATCATGGCCGCCCTCGCCTAGTCATTGGCCAGTCACTGGGGACGTTCTTGAATGACTAGTCGTTGGGGACAGTCTTCGCGAAAAAGCTGCAAGGACTGTCCCCCACTGCCGGCAGAAAAGGAACGTCCCCATCTGCCGGATTAAGCGAGACTCTCCAGCACGCGACGGAGCTCCTGCTGGACGGCGTGGTCGCGATTACAACCCACCACGCGATCGGCCACCGCCTTGAGCGCGGGGCGCGCGTTTCCCATCGCACAGCCCGTACCGACAAAGCGAATGATCTCGTAGTCGTTCATAGAGTCGCCAAACGCCATGACCTCGTCGCGTTCGACGCCATAGTGCTCCATGAGCTGTGCGATGCCCGAGGCCTTCGACACACCGGGCTGCATGGCATCGATCCACGCGTTGCCCGAAGGCGCAAAAGTAAAGAGCTGACCGAGTTCACGCTGCAGTACGTAAGCGCTGTCCATAACGGCACTGTCGTCGCAAAAGATACTCGCTTTGATGATATTTACGCTGGGATCGGGCAGCTCCCAAATACGCTCGGCATTGGGAAGGTCCTTATCGACCTCACGCACGAACTTGCACTCGTCATCGAGCAGGAAGGACTTGGTTCGGTCAAAGAGCGCAAGATGCAGATTGGGAAACGTCCTGACGGCTTGGGCGAGCCTTCGAATCGCCAGGTGGGAATACACCTCACGGTCTACCATCTTACCGTCGGCGTAGACTTGGGCGCCGTTAGCGGCGACAAAGTCCATCTTGTCGCGAACGGGCGCAAAGAACTCGCACAGGCGATCGTAGCGACGACCTGACGATGCGGCGAAATGCACGCCATGCTCGCGTAGCGCCAGAATCAGTTCGTAGGTCTCGGGAGGCACCTGGCCGTTTTCGTCAAGCAACGTGCCGTCCATATCGGATGCAATCAGTTTAAACATAGAAAAGCTCCCTTCGGGCTTGTTGGAATCGAACGTGTATCCGATTCCAACGTACCCAAAGGGAGCTCAAATAAGACTCCGCGGGCGTAAACGTTACAAGGACCTGGCAAATAGCTCACACATGCCAGAGGTCTCACGGTCGCGGCGTCAGGCGACACGCCAAAGAGTGTCCCCAACGACTAGTCGTTTAAGAACGTCCCCGATGACTAGTCGGCGTAGGTGAAGGTTGTAACGTCGAACATGCCCTCGGGGCGGATGCGGAGCGTCGGGATCACCGGCAGGGGCAGGAAAATGATGCCCATGATGGGGTCGAGCGGCGGCTCAATACCCATGGCGCGCGCCTTGACCATAAAGTCGTCGTGCTGCGCGGCAACGTCCTCGGCCGTACCCTCGCTCATAAGGCCACCGAGCGCCAGCGGAATGCGCGCCACGACCTCGCCGTTGCGCACCAGCACGTGGCCGCCCTGGCCCACGGCCTCAACGGCAGCCATCATATCCGCCGCATTGTCGCCCACCACGCACACGTTATGCGAATCGTGGCCGATCGTGGAGGCAATGGCACCACCGGTGATGGTGAAACCGCGCACCCAACCGCGACCGATATGCTTGCCGACCAAGCCCAGACCGGCGGGGCCGTCGCCGTCGACACCCTCGACCTGCAACGACACGCCACGGCCATAGCGCTCAATCAGCATAATGCGGCGCAAGTCCTCATCAGTCTCGGGGCGAATCATGCCCGTGATAGCCATGCCCGGGATCACATCGATAACGGCCTCGCCCGGCTTAAAGGCATAGTCGAACACATCGAGCGAAAGCTTCGGCAGCTTAACGGAGGCACGCAGCTCATCGGCAAGGGCCGCAACCTCGGCCATCTCGGGTGCAATCTCGCCCACAAAGGTGCCGTCCTGCGCCACCAGGGCACCGGCGGCATATACGCGATGCGGAGCCGTGGCAAACGTCAGATCATTGAGCACCAGCAGGTCGGCACGCTTGCCCGGGGCAATCGCACCGCGTAGCTCGTACGGGTCGCGGCAGCCGTGATCCAGGCCAAACGCCTCGGCCGTGGAGAGGGACGCCATAGAGATGGCAACCACGGGGTCAATGCCGGCCTCGATAGCCACACGGCAGGCGTTGTCGATCATACCGATCGAAAGCGCGTCGGAGGGAGCACGGTCGTCGGTCGCAAAGCAGCAGCGGCGGGCACGGGCGGGGTTTTCCAGCAGCATCGGCGACAAGTTGGCCAGGTCATGGCTGCACGTACCCTCGCGCAGCATCACATACATGCCGCGGGACAGCTTGTCGAGTGCCTCCTCGGGAATCGTCGACTCGTGGTCGGCGATAATGCCCGCCGCGGCATAGGCGTTGAGGTCCTTTCCGGCAACGAGCGGCGCGTGGCCGTCAACCTGCTTGGACGGCGTCTGGTTGGCAGCATCGATGCGAGCACAGGTCTCGGGGTCGCCCATAAAGACGCCCGGCAGGTTCATCATCTCACCCAGACCGAAGACATCGCCCGGATACTCGGCAAAAAACGCCTGCATATCGGCGGCGGTAATGACGGCACCGGCCTGCTCATCGGGCAGCGCGGGCACGCACGAGGGCATCATGTACTTGATGGAAATGGGCGCGCGACGGCCGTCCTCGATCATAAAGCGCAGGCCGTCCAGGCCGGAAACGTTGGCAATCTCGTGGCTGTCGGCAATGGCAGTGGTGGTGCCGCGCGTCGCCGCCATGCGCGCATACTCAGCAGGGCGGATGTTCGAAGATTCGATATGCAAGTGCCCGTCGATAAAACCGGGGGCAAGATAGCGGCCCTGGCAGTCGATGACTTCAGCCGCCTCGTAGGTGCCAGCAGCGTCATCGCGACCGTCGTAGAGCACGCCGACGATTACGCCATCCTTGACGGCAACGCTACCGGGCGCCACGCGCTGGCCATATACGTCGACAATCTGCGCATTGGTAAACAGCGTGTCGACGGGCACGCGACCCTCGGCAGCGTCGATCACAGACCTCATGACCTCAACGGACATACATACTCCTTTAACCGTAGAAAAAAGCTGCGGGGCGGACAGACCTTCACCGCAGCAAACCAATAGCCATTGTATGCCCAAACGATGGGTCAACAATACGCCTCTCCGCTTAACGGCACACGCCGCTTGGCGCAATGGAGACAGGTTGCTTTGCACCAATGACAAGGAGTGTCCCAAAGTGCCAACAACGGCAGCGCCGATATTTTGGCAACGCCAGCGAGCGGGCCGCATTTGAGGCAAGGTGACGCGAAATCAAAACCACCCCTAGAAGGGGTGGTTTGCTCTTAGGGTGTAACCCTTGGATTTCCGGCACGCGTCTAAAGGCGCCGGCCCTCACGGGGTTCGGGCCGCACTGCAGATTGACCCGTGACGGGCCGGTCAAACCGGCGCTATTTACGCCCCGGCCCCCTATCGAAGGGGTCCTCGTACTCCTTGGCGCTCAGCCGGTCGAGCGCGATGTCGGCCTTCTCCTGCTCCCGGATGTACTTCGCGATCGTGGCCTCGTTCAGGCCGACGGTGGACACGCAGTGGCCCTCGGCCCAGAACTTCCTGTTGCCGAACTTGTACTTCATGTTCGCGTGCCTGTCGAATACCATCAGCGAGCTCTTCCCCTTCAGGTAGCCCATCACGCTCGACACGCTGTACTTCGGCGGTATCGCCAGCAGCATGTGGACGTGGTCGGGCATCAGGTGCCCCTCGATGACCTCTATCCCCTTGTACTGGCAGAGCTTCCTGAAGATCTCCCCAAGGTCGGACCTTATTTGGTTGTAGATGACTTTGCGCCTATACTTCGGCGTGAACACGACGTGGTACTTGCACGTCCACTTCGTGTGCGACAGGCCGTAGGCCTTCTGGGCCATACGCCACCACCGCCCTCTCGACTCGGATTCCTTGCGGCCTGAACAATCGCAAGTGTCCGGCGAGGGGGCGGCTTTGTAAAGCCGTTTGGCCCCACCCGCATAGCGGGTGGTTTCTGATGCGGCGCGCTGCGCGCCCCGCACAGGCTAAAGCCTGTAAACGAAAGGGCGCTGACCTTCTGGTCGCGCCCTTGAAGTTGAACGTCAGATTGTCCAAATGCGGCCCGCGCAGCGTCGGCCGGTCCGCCGTTCGTTAGAACGGCGGAACTAAATCAACTTGAAGCCCTTGCGCTTGCCCACGGAGAGGGTGTCGCCCAGCTTGAGCGCGCTGGGGTCGATGTTGTAGCTCTTGGGAGCCACGGCCTCGCCATTAATCTTGACGCCGCCGCCGTCGATATCGCGACGGGCCTGGCCGGCGCTGGCCGAAAGTCCCAGATCCTTGAGCAGGCCGGCGAGGTAGATCTGACCCTCGTCGTTGACGGTCAGCTCGACATGCTTCTCGGGGAAGTCGGCGAGCTGGCCTTCCTTGAACACGCGGTCGAACTCGGCCTGAGCCTCGTCGCCGGCACCGGCGCCGTGGTAGGTGTCGCACAGGTCGCGGCCCAGGGCACGCTTGAGCTCATAGGGGTCGGCAGAGCCATCGGCCAAAGCGGCGTCGATCTTGTCGACCTCGGCCGGGGTGAGCGAGCTGGCCAGACGATAGTACTTGCCGATCATCTCGTCGGGGATGGACATGGTCTTGCCGAACATATCCTTGGGGGCGTCGGTCAGGCCGATGTAGTTGCCATAGGACTTGGACATCTTACGAACGCCATCGGTGCCCTCGAGCAGCGGCATGGTGAGCGCGATCTGGGGCTCCATGCCCATCTTCTCCATGAGCTCGCGGCCGGCGAGCAGGTTGAAGAGCTGATCGGTGCCACCCATCTCCACGTCGGCCTTGATCTGCACAGAGTCGAAGGCCTGCATCACGGGATACAGGAACTCATGCAGGGCGATCGGCGTCTGAGACTGGTAGCGCTTGGTAAAGTCGTCGCGCTCAAGGATGCGGGCAACGGTGAACTTGGAGCACACCTGCAGCAGACCGGCCAGATCCATCGACAGAATCCAGTCACCGTTGTGCACGATGGTGGTCTTCTCGGGGTCCAGGATCTTCATGGCCTGGCTCACGTAGGTCTCGGCATTGGCCTCGATCTGCTCCTGCGAAAGCTGCGGGCGGGTGGAGTTCTTGCCCGAGGGGTCGCCGATCAGCGCGGTGCCGTTGCCGATGATAAGGGTGACGTTGTGGCCCAGGTCCTGGAACTGGCGCATCTTGCGCAGCGGCACGGCATGGCCCAGGTGCAGGTCGGGGCTGGTGGGGTCGACGCCGAGCTTGATGTTGAGGGGCTCGCCCTTCTCAAGCTTCTTACGAAGGTCGGCCTCGGGGACGATCTTCGCAGCGCCCGAGGTGATGATACGCATTTGCTCGTCAACAGACAGCATTGGGTATCCTCCTTTTGCTATAGCACCCTCACCGGATACGGCGGTGCTGGAAGTCCATAAACTCTCATATGATAACAAACTGACGCGACGCGGCACCTACGACAGGAAAATCCTCGTCCTGCCGCACGCGTCAACGGCGACCGGCAGACGTGTACCGTCACGCTCGACCAGATAGCGTACCTGCCGACGACGCAAGCAGTCGCGGCAACGGACCTGTCCCGTCGCATCGGTAGCGCAGACGCCCTCGGCGGTCAGCAGGCAGTGCTCGCACACCATAAGCTCGGGACGATCGGCGTCGACCGGACCCCAGACGCCGGGTTCAGCAGCCAGTTCGGCAATACGCTCCGCATCATTGCCGAGCAACTCGGCCGGCAAGTACACCCGCCCCGCACCGAGTTCGCGCAGCCAGGCAAGCGTGGCCCGATTCGCGCAGAACACCGGCGCCGCCACGTCAAACGTCACGCCCAGCTCGCGAGCGATCACCACCTGTCCTAGGTTGCGGCAGACGACGCGCCCGGCACGCTGTGTCAGTGAGCGGGTCCGGTCAGCGTCACCCGTGCGGCACACCTCGTCAAGCACCACAGCGGCGTCGGACAAATCGAGTTCTCCGCGCGGGTCGGCATCCATCAGCTGCCAAGCAAAAACCATGCGAGCGGGAGCCGTGCACTCCACCAACTCCGTCGACGCACCGCCATCCACCGCAACGTCCTCAAAGGGCAGTACCTCAACGGCACGTGCAACGGGCGCAATCGCATCTGCCTCGGCCCGCATGCGCTCCAACACCGTTGCCGTTTGCCCCAGCACGCCGGCACTGCGAATCAGGTACACCTCGCAGCCCGCGTCCACCTTACGCTTGCAATGCACGACGACGCGCTTCCCCGCTGCGGCATCCACCGGGCAGGGCACCTGCGGCCAGCGCTTGGGCACATCGGGACGCGCGTCGGCACCCGGATAGAACCGAATCTCGAGCGTGTCACCCGCCGCCACGGCGGCATCGAGCTCGACGGTCACTTCCTCGTGGCCAACGGCCACCAGGCGTCCCACGCGCACACCTTGGTTGATCGCACGCTCAAAGCTCATAAGCTCGGCGCCCGAACGCCCCCGCAGATACGCGTCGGTAAACCCGCGGTTGAACGACCGGCCCAGCTCGCGTTCAAGCTCTTCCACGGCGCCGGGGTCCCACGCGCCGTCGCACAGCATATCGAGCGCCCGGCGCCACACCCGCACCACGTTAAAGACGTAGTCGGGATTCTTCATGCGCCCCTCGATCTTGAGCGACGCCACGCCGGCATCTACAAGCTCGGGCAGATGCGCAATACCCAGATAGTCGCGCGGGCACAGCAGGCGATCTCCCTCGACGGCGACAACGCTCTGTCCCGCCTCGTCCACCAGGTCGTACGCCAGACGGCACGGCTGTGTGCATTCCCCGCGCATCGCCGAGCGCCCGCGTCTCAGGGCTGAGAACTCACAAGCACCCGAGTAGCCAATGCAGATGGCCCCGTGGCAGAACACCTCGATAGGCACGCCCGTACCGCACAAGGAGGCAATCTCGTCGACCGTCAGCTCGCGTGCCGTCGTCACGCGTTCGACCCCCAGCTCATCGGCGGCAAGCCGCACGGCGCCTTCGCTATGAGCGCCCGCCTGCGTGGACAGGTGAATCTCGACCCCGGGAATCGCCGCGCGCAGCGCGCAGGCCAACCCGGCATCGGCGACAATCAGAGCATCGGCGCCCAGCTCTAGTGCATGAGCTCCCAACGCCACCGCGTCGGACAACTCGTCGTCAAATACGAACACGTTGAGCGTTACGTACACACGCACGCCATGGGCATGCGCCACGGCGCAGCCGCGTGCAAACTCGTCGTCGGTAAAACCGTGCGCACTCACACGGGCGTTAAAGCCGCCCAACCCCGCATAGATGGCATCGGCACCCGCGGCGATGGCCGCAAGCATCTGGTCGAGCCCGCCCGCCGGCGCCAGCAGCTCGGGCAGCGCCGCACCGGCAGCATCCAATCCAGTCTCGTATTGTCCGCTCGGCCCCATCGTCCGAATCGCCATCGACAAACTCCTTACCAAGGTATGCATTCACTCTGAAAAATGCCGTCTTCCAGCATACACGAGGCCTCGCGCGCCCCGTTTGGTTTATCGTGTAATAACTTATGTCCATCCTGCCCCGACGGCACATCCACCGTCCGGCACGACATACCTGGAGGTCAATATATGGGTCCTCGCCAACGACAGGGACGCAGCCGTTCAAAGACGCATGCTCTGCCCATAATCCTGCTCTCGTTTTTGGGCTTTTTGCTTATCGCGGGCGTGGCATTTGGCATCGGCATGGTCGGCAACGTCAACCGCTGGCTGTCCGATCTGCCCGACTACACCGACGCCAACGCGTATCTGGTGAGCGAGCCCACCGAGATCGTCGACTGCAACGGCAACAAGATTGCGAGCTTCTACACGCAAAACCGCAAGTCTATCACCAAGGACGAGGTCTCCCCCTACGTGCTGCAGGGCACCGTTGACGTCGAGGACGAGCGCTTCTACGAGCACGGCGGTATCGACCTGTGGGGTATCGCGCGCGCTGCGGTGGCAACCCTCGGCGGCGGTCACGAAGGCGCCTCGACTATCACCCAGCAGCTGGTGCGCAACACCATCCTGCAGGAGGAGCAGTTCGACTCGACCATCGAGCGTAAGGTGCGCGAGGCTTACATCGCCGTCAAGATGGAGGATATGTACTCCAAAGACGAGATCCTCATGATGTACCTCAACACCATCTATTACGGCCACGGCGCCTACGGTATCGAGGCCGCCGCCGAGACCTACCTATCCAAGAGCGCCGCCGACCTCACCCTGAGCGAAGCCGCGCTGTTGATCGGCCTTCCCAACTCGCCCTCGCAGTACGACCCCACGGTCAACCCCGACCTGGCGCTGTCCCGTCGCAACAAGGTCCTCGACAACATGTTGCGCCTGGGCCACATCACGCAGGAGGAGCACGATGCCGCACAGGCCGAGCCCATCACCCTCAACGTGACCGAGATTTCGGGCAGCGGCGTCGACGTATACTCGCAGCCCTACTTTGTCGCCTATGTTAAGCAGCTGCTGGAGCAGGAGTTCTCGACCGACGTGCTCTTTAAGGGCGGTCTGACCGTCAAGACCACCATCGATCCCACGATGCAGCAGGTGGCAGAGAATGCCGTTCGCGAGCAGCTCGACACGCTCTCGCTCGACGGCCTGGACATGGGCATGGTCGTCGTCGACCCCAAGACCGGCTACATCAAGTGCATGGTGGGCGGCTACGACTACAACGCCGACGAGAACCACGTAAACCATGCCACGGCCAAGCGTCCCGTCGGCTCCACCTTTAAGGCCTTTACGCTGGCAACTGCCATCCAAAACGGCATGAACCCCAACGTCACCCTCAACTGCAACTCGCCGCTCAAGGCCAAGGGCACCACGACCGAGGTCCAAAACTACGCCAACCATAGCTATGGCAACATCACGCTTAAGCAGGCGACGGCATACTCCTCCAACACCGGCTACATCCAGGTGGCGGAAGCCGTCGGCAACAGCAAGATCATCTCGCTCGTCAAAAAGCTCGGCATCGATCCCGCCAAGGACAACATCGAGGACGTTCCCGTCATGACGCTCGGCACCGGCTCGATCTCGCCGCTCGAGATGGCCGCCGCCTACGCAACGTTTGCCAATGGCGGCTACTATCGCCAGCCGATCGCCATCACCGAGATTGACTCTCGTACCGGCTCGGTGCTGTACCAGCACACTGACAATCCCTCACAGGTGCTTACCGAGGGCGAGGCCGCCGCGGTCACCGATGTTCTGTCCGGCGTCATGCAGGGCGGCGGTACGGGCGCTGCCGGTGCCCTAAGCGTCAACCAGCCCTATGCCGGCAAGACGGGCACCACCGACAACACCACCAACCTGTGGTTCTGCGGCTATACCCCGCAGCTGGCGTGCGCCCTGTGGACCGGCTATTCCGCGGGCGAGATCCCCATCCAAAAGTACGGCACGGACCTGCTGGGCGACAGCACCAACCTGCCTGTCTTTAAGCGGTTTATGAACACCGTTCTGACCGGTACCGAGCGCGAGGAGTTTGCGACCGGAACGGCGCCCACCTACAAGAACAACAGCGTCTGGAAGTTCTACGGCACCAACAACACCAAGAAGTCGGAGAACGACGACAAGGACAAGGACGAAGAGGAAGAGGAAACCACCACAACGACTACCACGACGACCACGACCACCGAGACCACGGGCGGCGACACCACCGGCGGCACCGGTACGACCGGTGGCTCGACGGGTGGCTCCACTGGTGGTTCGACCGGCGGCGATGGCGGCACGCCTACGCCTACGCCTACGCCTACGCCTACGCCTACGCCTACGCCTACGCCCACTCCCGACCCCTCGCCCACGCCTGACGATACGGTCGGCTAAGAAGTACGCGACTAAAGCCAACAAGGCCCCGAGCAGCTTATTGAACTGCTCGGGGCCTTTTAGTTTGAAGCGACCTGGTGGGCGGTCTTTATACCGGCAAACAAAAAGGGGTACCGACCAACGTCGATGCCCCTTACAAGCCACTATGTCAGCGCACACAATGCCGAGCGCACGACCCGCACACCTACTTGCGAGAATTGCTCAACTTATTGATCAGCGCCTCGAGACGCTCGCCGTCCTCGGCCGTCTGGGCAATAACCAAAATCGTATCGTTGCCGGCAAGCGAGCCAAGCACATCGGGTAACTCTGCCGCATCAACGGCGGCGGCGATGCCGGAAGCCGTGCCAGGCTGAGCCTTGATCATAACCAGATTATCAGTACGCAGAACGCCCGTTACGAGCTCGGAAACCATACGCTGCAGGTGCAGGTCCTCTGCCAGAACATAGATGCCCTCAGGGAGCTTACGCAGCCCCATATCGGCAATATCGCGAGAGACAGTCGCCTGCGTGCAATCAAAGCCCATAGCACGGAGCTCATCGACCAGCACGCGCTGCGTGCGGACATCCTTATTGCGCACAATATCTCTAATGGCATCCTGGCGCCCATTGCGTTTTTTAGCCATACAAACCCTCTCTCCAAAAGATGGCGGAGACAATCAATCAGTGATTGAATAGTTTAACGCTATTTGAAGGCTTTTGTGTATAAGAACGCATTTCGAAACAATTCTATGCAAGTTTGTTTCGTAATGAGCCGTTTAGGCGGTTTTTGCGCCCGTCCGGTTAAGAAAAGCTGCCAGATGCGTACACATCACGCAGCGCGCGGGCTTGGCGCTGGCGATCGGCCCAAACAACAGACCGAGTCCCCGATGGTTATCCTTGAGCGCGGCGACCATCTGACGGGTTCGAGGCGCCTCGAGCATATCACGCATGCGGGCGGAACGCTCGATTGACGACACCCCATGCGGGCTCAGACACAAATTCTCGATGCAGGCGACCAGTCCGGCAAAGTAGAACTTTTGGCTTGCCAGCTTGAGCCGACCACCGCTATCTGCTTCCGAGAGTGAGTCCGCAAGCTCGTCGAGCGCTCGAGTGTCATCGGATATCCTGGCATACATGGTGGGATCAAAGGCATCTGTAAGCTTAGGTGCCGCCGCGTGGAAACAAGCGTCGCCGCAGCCGGACACGAATCGTGCCTGCGAGAGCGCATAAGCCATAAACTCAACCGTACGGTACGCCTTGCCGCGCGACAGGCATGCCTCAAACAGCGGACGGCTATACATCACGCCAGAGGTCTGAGCGACTAGGCCGCCCAAAATCAACTGGGGCAGCCCAGTCACCATAGAAGACTCGTCTTCTATGGCAATAGAGGCAGCATCCAAGACGCGCGAATGACGCTCGCGATGCGCATCGTATCGATCGAGCGACACCGAGGGGAGCACAATGTCTGCCGCAGTATCGCACGCGATATCGACCATCTTGGAAAGGGCCTGCGGAGCAAACCACTCATCGGCGTTCATGGCGATGATTTGAGAGCCGCGCGAGGCATCAAAACCGGCACGAAGACAAGCGCCGCGCTTCGCGTCCTCGACGTCAATCAAATCAATATGGATGTCCCTGTCGGCAGCAACTTGAAGCGAATGGCGCACACCGGGCGCAGCATCGCGGCAGACAACGACAATCTGCAAATCGTAGAGGTCTTGGTTCTGGATACTCTCGAGCGCACGCATCGCATAGCTGGGCGAACCTTCTACCACAAGGATCACCGAAAGTCGCGGATGCGAACCACGTCGAACCAAATTATCCGTCCTCTCGACAGCAATGAATCAAACCGTGGTTCATGGTACACCCCGGCAATAAAAGCAATGAGACACCGGTTGCATTGCACGCCAAGAACAGATGTTGCACACGCGCAGCCCACAGATGACAGGTGTCGACGCACGACACGTCGAGCCCTCCCCTAGTCGAGCACGACAAGCTCGGCGGGATCGTAATCCACGCCCATAAACGCAAGGCCGCAGGCAGGAGCCGTGGGGCCCGCAGCGGTACGGTCGCAAGCATCGATAACCTCGCGCATCCACTCGGGTTCACGGCGATGCATGCCAATCTCGACAAGCGTGCCCACGATCGTACGGACCATCGAATGCAGAAACGCATTGCCCTCGATGGTAAACGTCAGGATGTCCTCGCCAAACGCAACCTCATGGCCAAATTCGGCACGAATCACGCAGCGATGCGTGGGCTTGCCAACGGCCGAGGCAACCTTGCAAAAGCTTTTAAAGTCCTGCTCGCCCAGCAGCGCGGGGCAGGCAGAAGACATAGCCTCAACATCCAAGGGATAGCGATGCCACCACACGGCACCGCGGGAAAGCACGGGGCGCGCATCGCGATCGGCAATACGGTATGTATACGTACGGGAATGCGCGTCAAAGCGTGCAGAAAAGCCTTTACGGGCCCTGTAGACCTCGTTTATGGCGATATCTTTGGGCAGCAGGGCATCCATGGCCCGCAGCCACCTACGGCGCGTCAGAGCGAGCTCAGCGTCCGTAACGGGCACGCTGATGTACTGAGCCACGGCATGCACGCCGGCATCGGTACGCCCCGCGCACGTCAGATCGATCGGGCGGCGAAGCAGCGTCTCGATGGCTCGACGTAGCTCACCAGCAACCGTCGTCTGTCCCGGCTGCTCGGCAAATCCGCTATACGACGAGCCATCATAGGCCACACGAAATACGAGTGTGGCGTCAAGCTCGGAAATCGAATTGAAATCAGACGGCGCAGTCATGGGCGCTCCCAACAAACAAGCAACGGTATCGCGACAAAAAAAGAGGGGTACGCGAACGTACCCCTCGAATATAGCCTATGCAGACGGAAAGTCTACTCAGCGGTCTCCTCAGCAGGAGCCTCCTCGACGGCCTCGACCTTCTTGGGAGCAGCGGCCTTCTTGGGGGCCGGAGCAGCCTTCTTGGCCTTAGGCGTGCAAGGCTCGGTGACGAGCTCCATGATAACGATGGGAGCGTTGTCGCCCTTGCGGTTGCCGAGCTTCATGATGCGGGTGTAACCGCCGTTGCGGTCCTGCCACATGCCCTGGGCAGCCTTGTCGAAGATCTCGGCAACGAGCTGCTTATCGCCGAGCTTGGCGATAGCCAGACGACGAGAGTGCAGGTCGCCCTTCTTGGCCCAAGTGATGATCGGGTCGACGACCGAACGCAGCGCCTTAGCGCGGGTCTCGGTGGTCTTGATGCGGTCGTTCTCGAAGAGGGCCTTGGCCAGGCTCTTCTTCATGGCCTTGGTGTGGCTCGCATCGGTGCCGAGCTTCAGGCCCTTCTTAACGTTGTGACGCATGGTCTAGTTTCTCCTCAAATATGCGAAGCATTAAGCCTTCAGGCTCAGGCCCATGGACTCAAGCTTGTCCTTCACTTCCTCGATCGACTTAACACCGAAGTTACGGATGTTAAGCAGATCGTTCTCCGAGAACTCAACGAGCTGACGGACCGAGTGAATGCTGGCGCGCTTAAGGCAGTTGTAGGAACGGACGGAAAGGTCCAGATCCTCGATCTGCTTGTCCAGCTCGGCGTTGTCGTTGGTGACCTCGGGAGCGAAGATCGAAGCCTCCTCCTCGACCTCGGGGGTCTCGGCAAGGTTCATAAAGGCAGCCATATGCTGGTTGATGATATTGGCAGCCTGGACCACGGCGTCGCGCGGAGCGATGGAGCCGTTGGTCTCGATCTCGAGGACAAGGCGGTCGTAGTCGGTGTGCTGACCGACACGGCAAGCCTCAACGAGCTTGGCGCAACGGGACACCGGCGAGTACAGCGAGTCGACGTGGATCACACCGATGGGATCGTTGTCGCGCTTGTTAGCCTCGCCAGAGACATAGCCGCGGCCATAGCCGATGCGCATGCTCATGGTGAGATGGCCACCCTCGGTAAGCGTAGCGATGTGCTGCTCGGGGTTGACCAGCTCAAACTCGGACGGAATAAAGAAGTCCGCACCGGTGACCTCGCAGGGGCCGTCAACAGAAATGGTGGCGGTCGCCTCGTCGGTCGTGCCGAGAGCCCTGAAGACAAGACCCTTGACATTCAGGACGATGTCGGTGACATCCTCGACCATGTTAGGGATGGTCATGAACTCGTGCTGTGCACCATCGATCTGAATAGCCTCGACGGCGGCACCCTCGAGCGAGGACAGAAGTACGCGACGAAGGGAGTTACCCAGCGTATCGCCGTAGCCACGCTCGAGCGGCTCGACGGAGACACGAGCAGACGTCTCGTTGATCTCTTCGACCTGAACCTGAGGCCTAATGAATTCTGACATGTATTACCTCCAGCCTCAGCAGCCCGGATGGACTACTTAGAGTAGAGCTCGACGATGAGCTGCTCGTTGATATCACCGCTGATCTGCTCACGCGTCGGCAGAGCGAGCACGTTACCAGACAGCTTCTCGATATCGACCTCGAGCCAGCCAGGGACCTCAAAGCGCTCGGAGGAAATCAGAGCCTCCTTGATGGGGAGGAGGTCACGGAACTTCTCGCCGACAGCGACGACGTCGCCGGCCTTGACGCGGTAGGACGGGATGTCCACGCGCTTGCCGTTCACGGTGAAGTGACCGTGACGGACGGACTGACGAGCCTCTTTGCGGGTGCGGGCGAAGCCAAGACGGAAGACGACGTTGTCGAGGCGAGACTCAAGGATGATCATGAGGTTCTCACCGGTGACGCCGTTCATCTTGCGGGCCTTGTTGAAGTACCCGTGGAACTGCTTCTCCAGAACGCCATAGATGAACTTGACCTTCTGCTTCTCGCGCAGCTGCATGCCGTACTCAGATTCCTTGCGACGGCGCTTGGGCTGACGGATAGATTCCTTCTTGCTGCTGTAACCGAGCTCAGCGGGATCGATCCCGAGCTGACGGCAGCGCTTAAGAACAGGAGTCCTGTCGATTGCCATATTGATACGATCCTTTCAGTTACACGCGGCGACGCTTCTTGGGGCGGCAGCCGTTGTGCGGAATGGGGGTCTTGTCCTGGATGCTCGAGACCTCGAGGCCAGCAGCCTGGAGGGAGCGAATGGCGGTCTCACGACCGGAGCCGGGGCCCTTGACGAAGACGGAAACCTTCTTCATACCGTGCTCCATGGCCTGCTTGGCAGCAGCCTCGGCAGCCATCTGGGCAGCGAACGGCGTGGACTTACGGGAGCCCTTGAAGCCCACCTGGCCAGCCGACTTCCAGGAAATGACGTTGCCCTGGGGATCGGTGATCGAAACGATCGTGTTGTTGAACGTAGAACGAATGTGAGCCTGGCCCACGGAAATGTTCTTACGGTCCGCGCGCTTCAGACGGGCAGCGCGAACGTTCTTCTTAGCAGTAGCCATCTATCTAGCGCTCCTTATTTCTTCTTCTTAGCACCGATCTGACGCTTCGGGCCCTTACGGGTACGAGCGTTAGTGTGGGTGCGCTGGCCGCGGACCGGGAGGCCCTTGCGGTGACGAAGGCCGCGGTTGCAGCCGATGTCCATAAGGCGCTTGACGTTCTGGTTGCGCTCACGGCGGAGGTCGCCCTCAACCATGATCTGGTTCTTATCGATATAATCACGGATGGCGTTAACCTCATCCTCGGTGAGGTCCTTAACGCGCGTATCCACGTTAACGTTGCACTCGACGCAGATCTTCGTCGCAGTGGTGCGGCCGATGCCGTAAATGTAGGTCAGACCGATCTCAACGCGCTTCTCACGCGGGAGGTCGACACCATTAATACGGGCCAACGTAGTCTCCTCTCTTAACCCTGACGCTGCTTATGACGGGGGTTCTCGCAAATGACGAGGACCTTGCCATGGCGCCTAATGATTTTGCACTTATCGCACATCTTCTTGACCGAAGGACGTACCTTCATCGTTCTTCCTTTCGGTAGCGCTCAAACTACTTCCCTACTATCTACTCGCCCAGCCGCAGGCGTTTAAAACTATGGCTGGTCTTCACACACAATCCGACCGTAGGTTGAGCTAAGCCTGCAGTCGGAAATGGAGTGCGCGTATCCGTGCCGCTATTTGTAGCGATAGGTGATGCGGCCGCGGGTCAGGTCGTACGGGGAAAGCTCCACGACAACCCTGTCACCGGGGAGAATACGGATGTAATTCATTCGGATCTTGCCAGAAATGTTGCACAGAACCGAATGACCGTTCTCGAGCTCGACCTTAAACATGGCATTGGGCAGCGGTTCCTTTACCGTACCCTCGAGCTCAATTGCGTCTTCCTTCTTCACAAGCAATCATCTTTCTCTAGAAAACGACAGCGATTGAGTATTCTACAACACGTATGCACGCATCGTAATAACTTCGTAATGGCTCCACAACTAAGTGGAACTTGTTACATTTCTCCGCCTTGGAGCGAACACCAAGCACCTTGGGCATCCGTGGTGATAATCACCGGACCGTCATTGGTAATGGCGACGGTGTTCTCGTAGTGTGCGGCGGGCAGGTGGTCGTTGGTCGTAACAATCCAACCGTCGGAGCCCGTGCTCACATGGTTGGAACCCATCGTAACCATCGGCTCGATGGCAATGACCATGCCGGCCTGGAGGCGAACGCCCCTCCCCTTCTTTCCATAGTTAGGAACGTTGGGGTCCTCGTGCATCACGCGGCCAATGCCATGGCCCACATAGTCACGAAGCACGCCGTAACCGTGAGACTCGGCGAGGGACTGAACGGCGTAACCAACATCCCCGATATGGTTACCGGGAACAGCCTGCTCGATGGCAGCCTTAAGGCAATCGCGCGTGACCTCGCACAGGGCCTTGGCCTCGGGCGTGGGTGTGCCGACAAAAAACGTCCAAGCGTTATCGCCAACCCAACCGTCGACAACGGCTCCCGTATCGATGGAGATGATATCGCCATCGCGCAGGATCATGTCGGGGTTGGGAATACCGTGGACCACGGCATCGTTAATCGATGCGCAAATGGTACCGGGGAACCCGCCGTAACCCTTAAAGGCCGGGGTGCCGCCATGCATACGGATAATCTGCTCCGCGAGCTGATCGAGCTCAAAGGTCGAAACACCAGGGCGCACCATGGCTCCAACGTGGCGGAGCGCCATCTTAGATAGCGCTCCTGCCTTCTTCATCTGCTCGATTTGCGTTGCAGACTTAATCTTGATCATAGACCGAGAGCCTCTTTGACATCCCCGTACACGGTCTCGCGAGCCTGGTCACCGTTGACCGACTTGAGCAGACCCTGGCCACGATAGTAGTCGACGAGCGGGCTCGTGGACTTCTCGTAGACGTCGAGACGGTTCTTGATGGTCTCGGGCTTGTCGTCGTCGCGCTGATACATCTCGCCGGCGCACTTGGGGCAGGTAGCATCGGCAGCGGTGCCGGTGTAACCGCAGGCGCGGCAAGTGCGACGCGAAGACAGACGAGCGATGATGACCTCGGGGGCCACGTCGACCAGAAGGGCGCAGTCGATCTCGCGACCCATGGCGGAGAGCTCGGAATCGAGCGTCACAGCCTGGGCGGTGTTGCGCGGGAAGCCGTCGAGGATGAAGCCCTGCTGGGCGTCATCGGCAGCAAGGCGCTCCTTGACAAGGTCGATCACGAGCTGGTCGGGAACGAGCTCGCCAGCGTCCATGTACTTCTTAGCCTGAATACCAAGCTCGGTGCCACCCTTGACGGCAGCACGCAGCAGGTCGCCCGTGGAAATGTGAGCGACGCCAAACTCGGCGACGAGCTCCTGTGCGACGGTGCCCTTACCGGCACCCGGAGCTCCGAGCAATACGAGGTTCATGAGCAATCCTCCTCTAGCCTATTTAAAGAATCCATCGTAATCATACATCTTGATCTGGCCTTCGAGCTTATCGACCGTGTCGAGCACGACGCCGACCATGATGAGGATGGACGTGCCGCCAAATGCCTGGATCAGATGGTTACCCGTGAAGGAGAAGATGATCGAAGGCACGATGGCGATGAGCGCCAAAAAGACAGCGCTGGGAAGCGTGATCTTGTTGAGCGCGTTCTTGATGTAGGCCGCGGTAGCCCTACCCGGACGGACGCCCGGAATAAAGCCACCCTGCTTCTTAAGGTTGTCGGCCGTGTCATCGGGGTTGAACACCATGGAGGTGTAGAAGTACGCGAAGAACACGATGAGGACAACGTTAAGCACCCAGTTGAGCCAACCGGTCGAAAGCGCAGAGGCAACTGCCTGAATCCAGCCGATGCCGGGGAAGAACACGGCAATCTGAGCCGGGAAGTACAGCAGCGCCGAGGCAAAGATGATCGGCACGACGCCCGCGGTGTTGACCTTGATGGGCAGGTAGGTGGTCTGGCCACCCATCATGCGACGGCCCACGACGCGCTTGGCATAGGAGACCGGGATGCGGCGCTGGCCGCGCTCAAGGAAAACAATCAGCGGGATAACCAGCAGGATGATGGCGCAGATGATCACCATGGTGATGATGCCACCGGCATTACCCTCGGTGCTGGAGAAGATAGCCTGCGGAAGGCCGGCCATGATGTTCGCAAAGATGATCAGCGACATGCCATTGCCAATACCGCGCTGGGTGATGAGCTCACCAATCCACATGATCAGCATAGCGCCTGCGGTGAGCGTACCGACGATCATGAGGTCGAAGATGATCTCGGGAGCGCCGGCGCCATTGAAGCTGATGCCGAAGCTCTTAAAGAGGAAGAGGTAACCCACGGAGTTGAGGATTGCCAGAGCCAGGGTGAGGTAACGCGAATACTGCGTAATCTTGGTCTGACCGACCTCGCCCTCGCGGGCAAGCTCATGCAGGGAAGGCACGACGGCCTGGAGCATCTGGAGGATAATCGAGCTCGTGATGTACGGCATGATGCCCAAAGAGAACACCGAGACATAGCTCAACGCGCCGCCAGAGAAAAGATTCAGGAGGGCCATAGCACCTGCGGCGACCGAATTGTTATCGGTCGAGAAAAGGCCCAGCATCCCCTGGAAGGGAATGCCGGGCACAGGAACGTGCGCACCAATGCGGTACACGACGAGCATAGCTATGGTAAAAAGAATCTTTTCGCGCAGTTCTTTGATGCGGAAAGCATTCTTAAGACCATTTAGCACGGCAGCTCGACCTTTCCGCCGGCGGCCTCGATCTTGGCCTGCGCAGAAGCGCTGACCTTGTCGACCTTGACCGTGAACTTCTTGGTGAGCTCACCATTGCCGAGCACCTTGACGGGCTCGAACTCGCTCTTGGTGATGCGAGCAGCCTTAAGAGCGGCACCGTCGATTACAGCGCCGTCCTCGAACTTACGCTCGAGACGCTCAACGTTGACAGCGGTGTACTCGATACGACGGGGGTTGCGGAAGCCCGGAAGCTTGGGCAGACGCATAGCCAGCGGAGTCTGGCCACCCTCGAAGCCGGCACCCTTGGTGCCGCCAGAGCGGGAACCCTGGCCCTTCTGGCCGCGGCCAGAAGTGGTGCCGTGACCCGAAGAATTGCCACGGCCGACGCGCTTGCGGTTCTTGGTGGAACCGGGCGCGGGAGTAAGATCGTGAAGCTGCATTTGCTACTCCTCTACAATCTCGACAAGGTGCTTGACCTTGAAGATCATGCCGCGGACGGACTCGTTGTCAGCAATCTCGCGAACCTCGCGGATCCTGTGGAGACCGAGGGCACGGACAGTACGGACCTGGTCCTGCTTGCAACCGTTGGTGCTGCGGACCTGCTTGATCTTGATGGTGTCAGCCATGCTTAGTTCTCCTTACCGACGAACATCTCGGAGACCGTCAGGCCACGGCGAGCCGCGACGTCCTCAGGGCTGGAGAGCTCCTTGAGGCCCTCGACGGCAGCCTTGATGATGTTAAGGCCGTTGTCGGTACCGAGGGACTTGGACAGGACGTTCTTGATGCCAGCAAGCTCGAAGAGGGGACGCACAGCGCCGCCGGCGATAACGCCGGTACCCTCGACAGCGGGCTTGATGATGATGCGGCCGGCACCAAAGTGACCGAGAACCTCGTGTGGGATGGTGCCCTCTTCGGTCACCGGCACGTGGAACATGTTCTTCTTGGCATCGAGAGACGCCTTGGAGATGGCCAGGGGCACCTCAGCGGACTTGCCCATGCCAACGCCGACGTTGCCCTTGCCGTCGCCAACGACGACGAGAGCGACGAGGCTCATGCGACGACCACCCTTGACGGTCTTCGACACGCGGTTGATGTAAACGACGCGCTCCTCGAACTCGGAGGCCTCGCGCTGCTGCTTCTGATTACGAGCCATGTGCTACATACCTCCTAGAACTCGAGACCGGCGGCACGAGCACCGTCGGCGAGGGCCTTGACGCGGCCATGGTAGATTCGGCCACCGCGATCGAAGGCGACCTTGGTGATGCCGGCCTCGATGGCGCGCTTGCCAACGAGCTGACCGACCTTCTCCGCAGCCTCCTTGTTCGAGGTGTGGGTGCCCTTGAACTCGGCCTCGAGGGTCGAGGCGGAGACGAGCGTCAGGCTGGAGCCCTTGCTGTCGTCGATGATCTGGGCATAGATGTTGGCGTTAGTACGGGTCACGCGAAGACGCGGACGCTCGGCGGTACCCGAGACCTTGCCGCGAACACGACGCTGACGACGCTTGAGGCCTTCCAGCTTCGCCTTATGCTTGTTCATACGTAAACTCCTAAAAAGGTTGATCTTGCCAGCACCTGACGGGGTGCTGGTCTTATGCGAGTGAGTCGGTTACGACTACTTGGCGGCCTTACCCAGCTTGCGGCGGATGTGCTCGCCAACGTAGTGGATACCCTTGCCCTTGTAAGGCTCGGGAGGACGATGGCCGCGGATCTCAGCGGCGATCTGACCGACCTGCTGCTTGTTGATACCCTTGACGTTCACGTGGGTGTTGTCGGGAACCTCGAAGGTGATGCCCTCGGGAGCCTCGACGATCACGGGGTGCGAGAAGCCCAGGGAGAACTCGAGGTTCTTGCCCTTCTGCTGCACGCGGTAACCGACGCCGGCGAGCTCGAGCTTCTTCTCGAAGCCCTCGGAAACGCCAACCACCATGTTGTGGATGAGGGCACGGGTGAGGCCGTGGCGGGCACGGGTCTCACGCTCGTCGTCGGGACGGGAAACGGTGAGGACGCTGTCCTCGACGTTGATAGCGAGCTTCTCAAAGACATCGAGCTCGAGCTGGCCCTTGGGGCCCTTGACGACAACGTTGTTGCCGTTGACTGCCACTTCGACTCCGGCGGGAATCTGGACAGGCTTATTACCGATACGAGACACGGTGATCTCCTTTCCTTCTACCTACCGAGCGAATTACCAGACGTAAGCGATGATCTCGCCGCCGACGTTGTGCTTGCGAGCATCGCGGTCGGTCATGACGCCATGGCTGGTGGAAATAATGGCGGTACCAAGGCCACCGCGGACGCGGGGCATGTCGGCAACGCCGGTGTACTTACGCAGGCCCGGCTTGGAAATGCGGCGGATGCCGTTGATGACCTTAGCCTTCTTGGGACCATACTTAAGCGTGATGTGCAGAGTCTTCTGGGGAACGGTGTCCTCGACATCGTAGCCCTCGATGTAGCCCTCCTCGTGCAGAACACGAGCGATCTCGACGAGCTTCTTGCTGCTCGGCATGGAGACCGTGGCCTTGTTCACAGAGTTAGCGTTACGGATGCGCGTAAGCATATCTGCGATCGGGTCTGTAAGGTTCATACAGATTCTCCTTCGTTCTTGATGAACACGTGCTCTTGGTTCTTCGCCGCCCTTAACGGCAAAGCCTTTTTAGCGCGTTTTCCCTGTTCCAAACTGATGCTTGAAACGCTGGTAGTGACTTACCAGCTGGCCTTCTTAACGCCGGGAAGCTCGCCCTTGAGTGCAAGCTCGCGGAAGCAGACACGGCACAGGCCGAACTTGCGGTACACAGAGTGCGGACGGCCGCAGCGCTGGCAGCGCGTGTACTCACGAGTAGAGAACTTCTGCTTGCGATTGCACTTGACGATCATCGATGTCTTAGCCACTTATATCCTCCTCACATAGAGTATTGTTCGCCCCAAGCGCCGCCCCCTTCTGGGAACGGCGCTCATAGGGCAGGTGAACCTATTTCTTGAACGGGAAACCGAAGGCGTCCAGAAGGGCCTTGGCCTCCTCATCGGTGTTGGCGGTGGTCACGAAAGTGATGTCCATACCACGCTGGTGATCGACGGAGTCGAAGTCGATCTCGGGGAAGATGAGCTGCTCGGTGACGCCCATGGAGAAGTTACCACGGCCGTCGAAGCTCTTGGCGGAGATGCCGCGGAAGTCGCGGATACGGGGGATCGCGACGGAGGTCAGACGATCGAAGAACTCCCACATACGGTCGCCACGCAGGGTAACCTTGCAGCCGATCGGCATACCAGCGCGCAGGCGGAAGGTAGCGATGGACTTGCGGGCACGGGTGATCATCGGCTGCTGACCGGTGATGGCGCGCAGGTCGCGCACGGCACCGTCGATGGCCTTGGAATCGGTAGCGGCCTCGCCGACACCCATGTTCACGACAATCTTCTCAAACTTGGGGATCATCATGACGTTCTCGTACTGGAACTTGTCCTGAAGCTGCTGCTTGACCTCGTTGTTGTACTTGGTCTTCAGACGTGGCACATACTTCTCTTCTGCCATTGTTCACTCCTTCTTGGGGTTTTAAGCACGGGGCGTGGCCACGGTGGGTTGTCCTCGTGCCTCCTGGCTGCATCCGCGCCGCTCATGGCATTTCGCGGTTTGGACTCGACGCAGCAGGAGCCGACAAAACAATCGGTACTATACGCGCATTGGGTGCGTATTTCCAGAAAAACCTCGTCTGCCTGCACAACTCCACAACTCCCCCGCACAAATGGGTCCCAAAAAGCAGTTGCGGTGAAATAGGGACTGTTTGACGGCCTAACAGGCTTAAACAGTCCGTATTCCACCGCAACTCATATATGGGGCGTTATTTTTGGTGGGGCAGGACCAGGTTGAGGACGACGGCGACAAGCGCGGCGACGGCAATAGAGGATCCGCCAAAGACGGTGCCGACCCATGCGGGGAATCCAGCGCCAGCAAGCGCGCCGGCCGTGCGCTCAATGCCCGTGCCAAAGGCGATAGAGAGACCCATGAGCGTGGTATCGCGCTGAGACAGGCCGTGGCGGGCAAACATGACCACACCGTTCATGCCAATGGTCGCGAACACGCCGATCGTGGCGCCGCCGATGACCGGCTGCGGAATGGACGTGAGCACTGCCGCGCACTTGGGCAGCAGGCCCGCGATGAGCAAGATGGCGGCGGCAAGCGTAAAGACCATGCGGTTGACGACCTTGTTCTCGGCGATAATGCCCACATTCTGGCCAAAGGTTGCCGTGGGGACGCCGCCCAAAAAGCCTGACAGCATACCGACCAGGCCGTTGGCGATCAGGCCACCCGAGATCTAGCTATCGGTCGCAGGGGTATCGAGCGCAGCGGACGACACGGCGGCAAATTCGCCCATGACCTGTACTGCGTTGACAATGGCGACAACGCCCACAACGGCGCACGCGGCCGGGTCGAACACAAGGCGATGGGCGCCCAGGGCCGGCGGGGCGAACCAGCTGGCGGTCGCGATGGCCGAGAAATCGACCGTGCCCAACACCGCAGCCAAAACAAAGCCCGCGCAGATACCGGCCAGGATGCTGCCCAGCCTAAGCGCGCCCTTGCCGTAGTTGCCGGCCACAAAGGTGACGACAAACGTCACGAGCGCGACGGCCCAGTTGGTGACACTGCCGAAATCGGCAGCGCCCTCCCCGCCCGCCATAGAAGCCACAGCGACCGGGCACAGAGACAGGCCGATCACAAAGATGACGGTACCGAGCACCGGGGCCGGAAACAGAAAACTCACGCGCCTAAACAGTAGGCCGAAGAGCGCGACGAGCGCGCCGCCGATTACCTGGGCGCCCAGCACGGCCTCAAAACCAAGCTCAAGACCGACTGCCTTGAGCGCCGGCACGAAGGTAAAGCTCGCACCCATCACAATGGGCAGGCCCGAACCGACGACACCTTTTATGGGAAACTGTTGAAGGAAAATGTCAAGCGCCGAGAGGACGAGCGACGCCTGGATGACGGCGGCCTCCTCCTGAGGGGTAAAGCCGCAGACCGACGCAATGATGATGGCGGGCGTGACGATACCCGCGAATGCCGCCAGCACATGCTGCAGCGCATGGGGCAATACCTGCACAAACGAAACTTTTCCCGTTCGCTCGAACAGGGCATCCCCTGCTGCCGACTCTGCCATTTGCGCCTCCCATACCCTAGGCAGCGGCCCCATGCCGCTCAACGGTCGAACATTATAGGGCATATGGCGCAGGTAGCATTTTGACCCGTATGCGACAGAGGGCTGGGGTAGCTAATTTGGGACGGGGCTAGCGCTTGCGGGGGACGAGTTTGGTGCGGCGCAGGTGGATCATCTCGGCGGCGATGGAGATGGCGATTTCCTCGGGGTCCTCGGCCTCGATGGCGACACCGATCGGCAGGTGCAGCTCGTCGATTTGCTCCTGCGTAAAGCCCTCCTGCTCCAAGCGGGCGCACACAAAGGCCGTCTTGCGGCGCGAGCCCAAGCAGCCCAGATAGGCGGGTTTGGCGCGCATGGCCTGAATCACCACGTCGATATCGGACTTGTGACCCGCCGTGGCGACGACCACCAGGTCGCGCGGGCCGATGGGACACAGCTCGCTCAGGTTCTTATAATCGACCAGACGACGGTCGTAGACGCCGGGCACCCATTCGGGGGTCAACGTGCCGGGGCGGTCGTCGCAAGCCACGACGGCAAAGCCTGCCGCCGTGAGCACCCGCGCCGTCGCAGCGCCCACGTGGCCGCAGCCAAAGATATAGGTCAGGCCCTCGGGGCAGAGCGTCTCGATGTGCGCCGGGGGAATCTCGGAGGCGGCGTTGGTGTAGGTGACCTTACTCCCCTCCTCCACCAGCGAAAGCTCGGGGCAGCCGGCAATGGTATGGCGCGATGTCTCGCCATGGTACTCAACCACATCGCCCTCGAGCGCGCTCGCGATAAACGGCTCAAAGTCGATGACGAAGTCGCCGATGCGCCGATAGGCCAAGACGTCGGCAACCGACTGGAACAACGGTGCCTGAGTCGCATCCAAATGCAGGTAGCACAGGCAGATGGCTCCGCCGCAGATCATGCCGGTATCGGAGTTCTCGCCGCCCATGGTGTAGCGGACCAGACGCGACTGTCCCGCGCTCAGGAGCTCGCGCGCCTCATCCAGCGCAAAGAGCTCAATCTTGCCGCCGCCGATAGTGCCCGCCTGGCTGCCATCGGCAAAGACGGCCATCCAGGCGCCCACACCGCGCGGGGACGACCCCGCCGTACCGGCCACGACCACCAGCTCGCACGTCTCGCCAGCACGCAGGGCGGCAAGCGCCGCATTCACAACATCGAGCTTTTCCATTGCCGCCTTCTATCCTCTAAAGACATCGGTGAGCATAGCGAGTGCCTCGAGCACGCCGCCGCCGACCGACGTCGCTTTGTCCGAAATGTAGTTGATATAGCTGGCATCGCCGCGCGGGTCGACATCGGCGCATTTAAAGCCCTCAGTCACCTGCACGCCGTTCGCCAAAAGCCCGCGCAGACAGCCATCGATCTGCGTGCACATGGGCGTATCGCCCGCGTAGCCAATCACGTCTCCGGCGCTCACGATGTCGCCGATTGCGCGGTCGGACCGAAACACGCCGGCGGCGGGGCTGTGGATAACACGTTCCTTGCCATAGCCGGCGATAATGCCCGGCACGCCCGTGTTGGGCTGGGGCGAACCTTGGGTAATGACACGGCCGAGAAAATGCCCGCGCATGGTCTCGACCACGGCGTCGCAGTCAACCGGCGCGGTAAAGCCCGGCCCCACAGCGATGACGGCAGGCGCCATGTCGCGCGTGGTGCCCAAGTTGCGCTTAGCCAAAATCGCGTCGACCACAGCCGCGGGTTTCAGCTCGCCGAGCATCTTGGCCTGAGGGTCCACCACAACGGCGACGTCTCCAGCCTCGGAAATCGCAAGCGCCTCAGCCGGCGTCTGTGCCAAGCGAGCGCGAATGCCTTCGACCTCGACCTCGCCCAGGCGAATGGCCTCGCAAAAACAGATTGTGCGACGGATGCACGTGGGAACCGCGATATCGGCCATAACGACCGACACGCCGGAGCGCACCAAGCGAGCGGCGACGCCCGTGGCGATATCGCCGGCGCCGCGAACATAAACGAGCATTCCCGGGGCACCTCCCTGTGCTACGGTTTGAGCAGAGCAAAAGCGGTTCGACCGCTACTCTGATGATTATTTATTATCACAGTATTATACGGCGGTGAACAGATGGAAACGGTTAGCGGCAATCTTGCCTCGGCGCTCAGGATCGAGCCGGGCATTACCGCGATTATCGGCAGCGGCGGCAAGTCGACGTTGCTGAAGACGCTGGGTCTTGAGCTCATGCGCGCTGGCGGCCGCGTGCTCCTCTGCACCACCACGCATATGTTTCCCGTCGCCGGCGTGCCATGGGACGGGTCGAATCGTCGCCTGGACGCCGCGCCTTGGAAGCCGGGCGCCGCGCATGTCCCCGGTTGCACCTGCGAGGCCTGCACGGGCCTTGTGCACGGAAGCATCTGCCAGGCAGGCGTCTTGGACCCGGAGACAGGCAAGCTCTCCGCCCCCGCCGAGCCGCTCGGCGAGCTGGCACGGCGCTTTAACTATGTGTTGGCCGAGGCAGATGGCAGCAAGCGACTCCCGCTCAAGGCGCATGCCGCCTGGGAGCCGGTAATTCCCGCCGCCACGGCAAACGTTGTCTGGGTCGTCGGCGCCTCGGGGCTGGGCAAGCCCGTCGCCGAGGTTGTCCACCGCCCCGAGCTCTTCTGCGAGCGCTGCGGCTGCGAGCCTACCGACATCGCCACGCCCGAGCGCGTCGCCCAGGTGCTCAATGCCGAGATGCAGATGCTGAACCTAAACAATGCCCGTATCATGCTCAACCAAGTCGACACGCTTGCCGATCCAACGATGGCAGATCGCTTCGAGGCGGCCCTCGGCCGCTCCCTCATCGCCACCAGCCTCAAGGGGTAGCTAAAAGAGCCCCGTCCCAAATTAGCTACCCCGGCGGTCTTCCCGTTAGCGGGGCACGTAGCGGCCGGGTTGGGCTCCGGTGGGCTCGCCGTCGCGCGCAGCCAGCACGCCGTTCACAAACACGGCCTTGGCGCGGCCGTGTGCCTCAAAGCCCTCGAGCGGCGTATAGTCCACGGCCTGATGCTGCGTCGCCGCGCGAATGGTCCAGCGCGCCTTGGGATCCCACACGCACACGTCGGCATCGGCGCCCTCGGCAAGACAGCCCTTGCGCGGATACATGCCAAAAACGCGCGCCGGATTCTCGCTCATCAAGCGGCACAGATCCTCGGGACCCAGCTGTCCCTCAAAGCTCGTGGCAATCGCAACGGGACGATGCTCCACGCCGGGCCCGCCGTTGGGAATCGCGCGGAAATCATCGCGTCCTCGGTCCTTTTGCCCGTGCAGGTTAAAGCTGCAATGATCGGTCGCAATAGTATCGATCTCGCCAGCCACAAGCGCCTCGCGCAGCGCGGCACGGTCACCGGCATGGCGCAGCGGCGGGCTCATCACGTACTTGGCGCCCGCAAAGCCGTCCTCGCCCTGCTCCAGATAGCAGGTGTCGTCGAGCATCAGATACTGAGGGCATGTCTCGACATAGATGTTCTTCTGCCCGCGCGCTTTGGCAGCGCGAATGGCCTCGAGCCCCAGCTTGGTCGAAAGGTGCACCACGTTGACCGGAGCGTCCCCGGCCAAGTGCGCCAGATACAGCAGGCGGCTCACGGCCTCGGCCTCACACACGTCCGGACGGCTGAGCGCATGGCCCTCGGGCCCGTGGATACCCTGCTCAAACACGCGCTTCTGCAGCGCGTTGACCAACGTGCCGTTCTCGCAATGCACGCACAGGATACCGCCCACGCGCTTGAGCTCCTCCAGCACCTCGAACGTCTCGGCATCGTCCAGGCGCAGATGGTCGTAGGCAAAGTAGGTCTTAAACGACGACACGCCCGCCTCGCGCATGGCCGAAAGATCGGCGCGGTTGCGCTCATTCCACTCGGCAAGCGCCATATGGAAGGCATAGTTGGCGGTGCAGGTGCCGTCGGCGCGATGATGCCACTCGACCAAGGCATCGGGCATGGTCACGCCGCGATCGGCCGTCGCGTAGTCCACAATGGTCGTCGTGCCGCCGCAGGCAGCCGCGCGCGTGCCGGTCTCAAAGCTATCGGCCGTCCAATCCATGCCAGTCCAGCACTGCATGTGCGTGTGGCCGTCGATAAAGCCGGGAAACACCCAACAGTCGGTGGCGTCCTCGACGGTATCGCCCTCGCCCGGCTCGATTGCCGCGGCAATCCGCACAATCTTGTCGCCCTCCATGGCAAGATCGGCGCGGCGAAGCCCCTGGGGCGTCACGAGTGCGCCGTTTTTGATGATGATCATAATTGCTCCTTATTGATTGATGCAGTTGGCCACGCGATCAAAATACGAGCAGGCGGCGATATGCTCCGTTATGCGTCGCTGTCCCTTGACGGTATCGACGTCCCACAGCTCGTAGGCACGCGCCTCGACCAGCACCACGTCGGTACGGTCCTTGAGGATCGAACCGCCGCCGTCCTTACCCCCAAGACACATAAGTGCATCGAACAGTTCCGCCGGAAAGAGCACCGGGCTCGAAGGCTCACCGTTGCACGCAAGACGCACCGGATGCTTGCGGCCACGCTCGTCAAATGCACGAACCATAGCCTCAAAAGAATCTGAACTCACGAGCGGCTGGTCGCCCGGCAAAAAGAGGCAACCTTTCCAGTTGCGTTCGACTCCCCACGAAAGGCCCGCACGGACGCTTTCGCTGCGCAGCTCGCCATCGTGCAGCACGCACGGGCAATGCTTGTCCTCGCAAATCTGAGCGACCTCGGGCCAACGCGTCGAAACCACAACGTCAAAGCCCCGGGGAACCGAATCAATGGTCCGGGCAATCAGCGGCTCGCCATAGATATCGGCGAGCATCTTGTTAGAGCCAAATCGCTTGCCCTCGCCCGAAGCCATAATGACGCAACCAAGTTTCATGGCGATACCTCCCCTGAAACCATCGTACCCATAACTCGCGTCGCGGGGCATCTACATCGAAAGCGCTTATCCCGCACGCCCACGATGCAAAAAGGGGCACCCCGCCGGTTGGCAGAGCGCCCCCTTTACATGGCTTACCTCAACCCAGCTTTAGGCCTGGAACCAACGGGCGGTGCTGCGCTCGTCGAGGGCCTTGAGGGTAGCGGCGGGATCGGCAACCTTCTGCAGGAACATCATGGCTGCGATGGCGTACGGCTTGTAGCTGGCCTCCTTGTACATGCCCACGCGGTGCATGTCGAAGACGTCGGCGTTAACCTCGCCGTGCTCGCAGGAGACACCGGAGATGTCGGCGGGCAGCGGGTGCATAAAGATGGTGTCCTGACCGTTGGCAGTCTTCTCCATGAGCTCGGTCGTGGAGCACCAGTCCTGATGGGTGGCGTTCTGGGCGAGCAGCTCCTTCTCGAGTGCAGCGATGCCGGCGTCGTCGCCCTCGGCGTACAGGTTGGTGCGCTTCTCCATGGCGGCAAACGGAGCCCAGCTCTTCGGGATCACGATGTCGGCGCCCTCGAAGGCCTCGGCCATGGTGTTGACCTGCTTAAAGGTGGTGCCGGACTCGGCGGCATAACCCTTGGCGCGCTCGACGACCTCGGGCATGAGGTCGTAGCCCTCGGGGTGGGCCAAGGTGACGTCCATGCCAAAACGGGGCAGCAGGCTGATCAGCGACTGCGGGCAGGACAGCGGCTTGCCGTAAGAGGGCGAGTAGGCCCAGGTGACGGCAACCTTTTTGCCCTTGAGGTTCTCAAGACCGCCAAACTCGTTGATGAGGTAGAGCATGTCGGCAGAGGACTGCGTGGGGTGATCGGAGTCGGACTGCAGGGAGATGAGCGTGGGACGGTGATCCAGAACGCCGTCCTCGTAGGCCTGCTGGACAGACTCGGAGACCTCGGCCATGTAGGCGTCGCCCTTGCCGATGTACATGTCGTCGCGGATGCCGATGACGTCGGCCATGAAGGAGATCATGGTAGCGGTCTCGCGGACGGTCTC
Source organism: Collinsella sp. AF37-9 (assembly GCF_003475115.1). Lineage (NCBI taxonomy): Bacteria > Bacillati > Actinomycetota > Coriobacteriia > Coriobacteriales > Coriobacteriaceae > Collinsella > Collinsella sp. AF37-9. The sequence continues at coordinate 38,219 of NZ_QROQ01000004.1, forward strand.
GCCGTGAGCGATCTGGGACTTCTTCTCGTCCAGGTCCTGCAGCTCAAGACCGAGCAGGTTGGCTGCCTTAGAGAAGGAGAAGCGCGTACGGGTGGAGTTGTCACGGAACAGGGAGACGGCCAGACCCGAATCGAAGATCTTGGACGAAACGTTGTTCTCGCGCAGCTCGCGCAGGGCGTCGGCGACGATGTAGAGCGCCTTGAGCTCATCGGTGGTCTTATCCCAGGTGTGCAGGAAGTCGCTGCCGTACATGCCCTTAAAATCGAGGCCGTTCAGCTGCTCGACGAGCTCGGTAAACTTGGCGTCCATGTAAATATCCTTTCCAAAGATGAAACGATTGCAATGAGTAGATGTGCTCCGGCATGCGCGTGTGGCTAGAACATGCAGAGCACTATGACGAGGACCCGCTACCGTTGAGGAAGCATGGGAGATAACGACCGCGGGCCCCAAGTCAACAGGGGGTGCCGGGGACACGAGCTGTCCCCGGCTCAACAAGATCGAGGAATGGGACTAATCGATCTTGTTGTTGGTCAGACCGGCGCGGAACACGGTGGCGTCGCCATCGGCCTGGCTCGGATCGTAGAGGTTCAGGGCAGCCACATACATGGCGGCAGCGGTGACCAGGTCGTCCTTGTAGGTGACCTCGTTGGGAGCGTGAGCCTGAGACTCGGCACCCGGGCCGAAGCCGACGCAGGGGATGCCATAGCGGCCCTGGATGGAAACGCAGTTCGTGGAGAAGGTCCACTTGTCGCACAGCGGACGACCGGTGCGCTTGTCCATGCTGGGCTCGCAGCCGATGCGCTCGTCACCGAACATGGCCTTGTGGGCGTCGACGAGGGCCTTGACGTGCGGAGCGGTCTCCTTGTTGATCCACGTGGGGAAGTAAGCCTCGGTCTCGTAAACCTCGCCGGTCCAGGACGGACGGTCGTACATGTACATGGAGACCTTCACGTCGTCGCCGTACTTCTTGGCGGCCGGCAGGTTGCGAATCTCGTCCAGGCAGGACTCCCAGGTCTCACCGGCGGTCATGCGACGGTCGATGGAGATGGCACAGGAGTCGGCCACGGCGCAACGGCTGGGGCTGGTGTAGAAGATCTGGCTGACGGTGCAGGTGCCGCGGCCCAGGAAGCGGGCGTCCTCGAAGTGCTCGGGGTTGTACTTGGGGTCGAGCATCTTGACGAGGCCCTTGATGTCGGTCGACTCGTCACAGCCGTTGTTGTTGAGGGCGCGGACGTCGGCGATGATGTCGGCCATCTTGTAGATGGCGTTGTCGCCGCGGTCGGGAGCGGAGCCGTGGCAGGAGGTGCCGTGAACGTCGACGCGGATCTCCATGCGGCCGCGGTGACCGCGATAGATGCCGCCGTCGGTGGGCTCGGTGGAAATGACGAACTCGGGCTTAATGCCGTCCTTGTTGTAGATGTACTGCCAGCACATGCCGTCGCAGTCCTCTTCCTGGACGGTGCCGACGACCATGATCTTGTAGCCCTCGGGGATGAGGCCCATGTCCTTCATCATCTTGGCAGCGTAGGTAGCAGAAGCCATGCCACCCTCCTGGTCGGAGCCGCCGCGGCCGTAGATGATCTCGTCGGTCTCGTAGCCCTCATAGGGATCGGCATCCCAGTTCTCGATGTTGCCGATGCCGACGGTGTCGATGTGGGAGTCGATGGCGATGATCTTGTCGCCCTCGCCCATAAAGCCCATAACGTTGCCCAGGCCGTCGACCTTGACCTCGTCATAGCCAAGGCTCTCCATCTCGGCCTTGATGCAAGCGACAACCTCACCCTCCTCGCAGGACTCAGAGGGATGGGAGATCATAGCGCGCAGGAAGCGAGTCATATCAGCACGATGAGACTCAGCCGCAGCCTTAATGGCATCAAAATCGAGTTCTTTAGTCATAACAGTCAACCTTTCTACAAGGGTTTACCTACAGGTAGATATTTCAGATAGATCACTTGTGCCAAGCGGCGTGAGGTTGAGCACCCCACAAGCAAGTAACCATAGGAGGCGGACGGAGGACTTTGCTCCGTCGCGAGTTCCGCACGAGCCGGAGAGCACTTAATGTGCTCTCCGTGCGAGCAGGACTGTCCGAGCAGGGAGTAAAGTCCTCCGGCTGCCTCCGGACAGGTCAGTCTGCTAGCAGGTCGGATACTCGCCCTCCCAGACGATGCGACGGTACTGATCCGGATCGGTGTCGCCCTCGGTGGAGAAGCAGAGCACGGAGCTCGTCTTGTCCAGGCCGATGAGCTCCTTGAGCTCGGCGTACTCGGGATCGAGCATAAGGGTCTCGACCAGACCGGTGGTCACGGCGCCGGACTCGCCGGAGATAACGCGCGGGTCGCCCTTCTCGGGAGCGCCCAGGGTGCGCATGCCGCGAGCGGTGACCCAGTCGGGGCAGGACACGAAGGCGGTGGTGTGGTTGCGCAGGATATCCCAACCCAGAATGTTGGGCTCGCCGCAGCACAGACCGGCCATGATGGAGGGCATGTCGCCGTCCACGATGCGCGGGTCGCCGTCGCCGGCGGCAGCGCCCTTGTACAGGCAGGCGGCCGGTGCGCACTCGACCACGACGAAGGTGGGCGGGTTATCGGGATACAGGTTGGTGAAGTAGCCCACCACGGCGCCGGCGAGCGAGCCTACGCCAGCCTGGACAAAGACGTGCGTCGGGCGGTTGATGGCCATCTCGCGCAGCTGCTCGGCAGCCTCGGAAGCCATGGTGCCGTAGCCCTCCATGATCCAGGACGGGATCTTCTCGTAGCCCTCCCAGGCGGTGTCCTGAACGATGACGCCGCGCTCGCAGGCGTCGGCCTCGGCGGCGGCCATGCGCACGCACTCGTCGTAGTTGACCTCTTCGATGGTCACCGTGGCGCCCTCGGCGGCAATGTTATCGAAGCGGGGCTTGGTGGAACCCTTGGGCATGTGCACGACGGCCTTCTGGCCCAGCTTGTTGGCAGCCCATGCCACGCCGCGGCCATGGTTGCCGTCGGTGGCGGTAAAGAAGGTAGCCTGGCCAAAGTCCTCGGCCAGCTGATCGGAGGTCAGGTAATCGAAGGTGCAGTCGGCAACGTCCTTGCCGGTCTCGTCGGCAATGTAGTTGGCCATGGCAAACGATCCGCCCAGGACCTTAAAGGCGTTGAGGCCAAAGCGGTAGCTCTCGTCCTTAACGCACAGGTTGGACAGGCCCAGGCGCGCGGCCTGGCCATCCAGGCGGGCAAGCGGAGTGACGGTGTACTGGGGGAACGACTGGTGGAAGGCGCGGGCCTTCTTCACGTGGTCGAGGCTCATGATTCCCAAGTGCTTATCATCGCTCTTGGGCATCGTGTTGCCCGCCCACTGGATCTTATCGGCCATACGGTGAACTCCTTAAGTTCTCTCTTGCCGGCCCCCGCATACGCGTTTCAGCCCGATCCCATTCACACGGCTGAACTTTTATGTGGATGCCAAACAAAAAGTTTGTTAGCACTGTTCTATCACACTTTTTGATTGGAAAACCTAACAAATTGTTTGTTGCCGTAATCGGTACCTTTTCGCCGCCGAACGGTCACATAACACAGCGACGCTTTCGTTATTTGCGAACAAGTGGGGTTTATGGCACAGTGAGCCCAAACTAATTTTTAGGAAGGCACCCATGACCCCCGCACAGATTGAGTTCTACAAGCGCCTTGCACACGGCCTGGCGCTCCAATTTGGCCCCAACTGCGAAGTCGTCGTCCACGACCTGGAGACCGAGGACGTGGACCGCTCCATCGTAGTGATCGAAAACGGCCACGTCAGCGGGCGCAAACTGGGTGACGGCCCCAGCCATATCGTGTTTGAGTCCATGCACGAGGGCACCGCCGACGTGCACGACCGCAAGCCGTACCTCACCAAAACCGCCGATGGCAAGCTGCTCAAGTCCTCGACGATCTTTATCCGCAACGATGAGGGCAAGCCTGTCGGCATTTTGGGCATCAACTTTGACATTACGCTTATGAAGGCTTTTGAGCGTTCGCTCGACGCCTTTACCGGCACCGGCGGCACGGGCTATACCGAACCCGAGCCCATTACCAAGAACATCGGCGACCTGCTCGAAGACCTGCTGCACGAGTGCGAGCAGTTTGTGGGCAAGCCCGCGGCACTCATGACCAAAGACGAGCGCATTCGTGCCATTGGCTACCTCGACCGTCGCGGCGCCTTCCTCATTTCCAAGTCGAGCGAACGCGCCTGCGAGTTCTTTGGCATCTCCAAGTACAGCTTCTATAGCTACCTCAATGAGGCCAAGGCGGCGGCCGACGACAAGTAGGCACTCGCCTAGATTGTCCCTCCCCTTTTGGGCGCGAGTTCTGGAAAGCTCGAATCCAAGACCGAGCCGCTTGGGAAGTTCCATATAATCGATGTCATTAGTATTTCGAAAGGGTGGAACAGAATGGCGTTGAGCAAGGCATCATGCACCGGTCGCGGATTGATTCCGGCAATTGGTGGACATGTGCACCGCATGTTCGATGAGGGTGAAGACGACCTGTTTTCGCTGAGCCTTGACGACGTGATGGATGATCGCCCGTGGACCGCCGACGAACTCATGGGCGGTGGGGCTCGCCCGTCAAGCCCCAATCCCGCACTTGCGCCTAAGCCCGCATCTGCGCCAACTCCTGCGCAGCCGCCTGTTTCGACGCCCGCGTCTACGCCCGCACCCATTTCGGCGCCCACGCCCACTCCCCGCCCCGCAAGCGACCCATCCGAGACGGCGGCATTTCTCGCTGCAGCGACGCAGGGCAAATCGGCCGACAGCACCGTTATGTACAGCGCCCAGCAGTTGCCTGTTCCTGCGGCACGCAAGCCTCCGGTCACAAGGCTCGATGAGCCCGTTGCCCATCAGGTTGCCTACGATTCCTGGGCTGCAGCCGATCTGGATGAGACCTCTACCGGCATGCCGGCGCTCGACGTTCCAGTTAACCCGCTTTTTGCCGCCAACACGAACGCCGCGGACTATGAGGGCGGTGCGGCATATTCCGATTATTCCGATGGCTATGCTGGCACCGATCGCATCGAGACCGAGGATTATGGCAACGCATCGAGCGATTATCTCAACGACCCGTACGCTGCCACGCCTGCACCGGAATATGACCCGGAGGCCGCGTCCGCGCCGGCGTATACCAAAAGCACGGGCGAAGAGCGCTTCGCCGATTATTACGCCGAGGAAAAGGCGCTGCGTTTCTCGGAATTTCCGCAGGGAGTCAAGGTTGCCTTTATCGCCATTGTCATTGCCCTGCTCGGCGTCATTGCGTTTGAGGGATTCCGGCTGTTCTCCGGCCCCACCCAAGCGGAGTCGGAGACCCAGCAAAAAGAGGACGATAACGAGTATCTGGACATCAACACCCTCAAGGGCGACCCCAACGACGGAGACGATGAGTAGCGAGAGCTGAAGGCGGCCGCAGGATCCCGCATCCAGCACCGGCTTCTAAGTGCTGTTTTGTCATCCAGCTACACTTTTCCGAAGTTTTAAGGTGCCTATTTCGACACTTTTCCGTACTTTTACACGGCTGATTTCGACACTTTTCCGGATGAAAGCCGAATAATCACTTGGGAAACCAACGCCGTTCACGCGTCATTTCGCAGGCGGCGCTTGATTTCTGTCCGTACACGTTGATAGACTTCCTCTTGCCCGCAAGGAGCGGGCGCATTTTATCCAGAGTCGGGGTAGAGAGTTGGCTCCACGATCCCGACGCCAACCGGCCAAGAGGCACGGTGGCCCTGCCAACATCGATGAAAGGAGTCCGTATGGACAATTTCTCCGTGCGCAGCGAGCGTAACTTCCACAACCTGATCGTCAAACCGAATCACATGCATCTTCTGGATAAGCCAAATGGCTACGCCTCGGCCATGATCAAGAGCAGCCTCTCCCACCAGATGCGCTTTACGGTGCAGGTGCTCTAGGAAGAACTCTGCGCCGCCGGCAGCCCGCACGTGCTGCAGATCAAGCTGCTTGGAGACGACTCTCGCGAGCCGTCTAGCTGGAAGCTCTTTGCTGACGGCATATGCGTTGCGGACGGATCCGGCGCCTTTGCCCGAGAGTGCTTCTGCGAGGGAGCCGAGGCATTCCTGGACCTGTGCCGCGACGCCGTACGCACGGCCGAGCTGTACTAGTGGAGCCAGAGGGAGTATGAGCTGTTGAGTGCGGCCCGCGGGATTGCGGGGGCGTAGGCAGACAGGCCAGACAGCTCGTCATACTGGTTGACGCTTCGATTCAAACAGCAGGGCGGGCTCGCGCTTACAGCCCCGCCATGCCAAACCGAATGGCGTTCTCAAAAGGCCTACCCCCTCCGCCTTCAGCTTTAGCAGCAGGTCGCCCAGCTCGGAGCACTTGCTGGAAAGGCGCGTCTGAGCTCGCTCGCCCATCCCCCACCGTTGACGGACCTCCTGGGCGCGCGGGCTCACGCGGTAGTCCCCGTCCATCATCTGCTTGAGCAGCTTGGCGGTCACGCGCGCATCGGCTAGGGCGCTGTGGGCGTGACCCGTCGACTCGTCGAACTCGATGCCAAACCACGTCGCTGCGTCACTCAAAGAGACGCACCCGTGGCTGCTCATGTCCATGATCGAGGTGTAAAACGCCTGCAGGTCGGCCCAGTCCGTAGGAAATGCGGAAAGATCGATGTGCTTTGCTTGGCACTCGATCAAAAGCTGTCGACGATCCGCCCCGCTCCAACAGACCACCTGGGCGGAGTAGCGCCCGATCCAATCGCTGAGCCTTTTGATCACCATGTAGAGCGGATCGGCCATCGCGGTGCCCACGGCCGATATCCCTGTGAGCTCGCGAACGGGGAACGCAACGCCTTCGGTAAATTCCGTCTGTACAAACTGCGAGAACTCGCCCATAACGTTGCCGTGGTAATCGAGCTTGACGGCGCCGGCCTCGATAATCTCATTGCACAGTCCACGGCGCTGACGCTGCTTTGGCACCGGCGCAAACTCAAAGTCCAGCACGATCTGGCGCGCAAAGTTCGTCGTATCGATAGCCGAGACACCCGGCATCTTTTCAGCTGACACGGTTAGGGCCTCTCTCCGTTGCTTGCCGCTCGTTTCTCGAACGGTCATATCACAGCAAGTGTAGCTGCCCGTGCGGACACAAAATTGCGCGGCGGCGCCGTTGCGGGTCCTGGAACGCATGTTCCATTTGAGGCTCTGCAGCGCATCCCATTCTGAGCGCCAATTCCGGGACGCAGTTTCCGCTCCAAACAAAAGGCCCCGGCTCGCGATGGAGCCGGGGCCAAAGGCGCAGCGTATGCAGTTGATGCTGAGCATGGACAGCCCGTCAGTAATGGCCGTCCGCGCTCTACTCTACCCGCGGTGACGAGCGCGGCTGTACGGCGTATCCACCATGGGCAGATCCGGACGCAGCTTGCCGTCGAATGCGCGGTAGGCGTTCTGCACGGCGGGCGCCGTGGGGATCGTTGCGATCTCTCCAATGCCCTTGCCGCCGTATGCCACGGGCAGCAGCTCGTCCTTCTCCACGTAGATGGCGTGGATATCCGGAATCTCGGGCGCACGGAACAGCCCGAGCGTGCCGTACCTTGCCTGGGGTACGCAGTCCTTGAGCGGCCAGTCCTCGGTCAGCGCATAGCCCATACCCATGAGCACGCCGCCTTCGATCTGACCCTGGATGGAGATGGGGTTGACCACCTTGCCGGAATCGTGTGCGGCATAGACCTCGCTCACGCGGCCGTCATCATCCAGAATGACCACATGTGTGGCAAAACCGTAGCAGATGTGGCTCTTGGGGTTGGGAACATCGGCGCCCAGCTTGTCGGTCGGCTCCAGATACACGTAGCCAAACTCGCATCCCTCGAGCGCCTTGATGGTGGCCGCAGGGTCCTGAGGATGCATACCCTGGCCGGCGACGAGTTCCTGTGTGCGCAGCTGGTAGGCGCGACCGTCGTCGTACTCGATCTTGACGCCGTCGCCATGCGCGCTCACCGGAGCGGCGGGCGCAGGCTTGCCGGCCTCGATGCCAACCATGGCGTCGCGCAGCAGGAAGGCGGCGCCGCGCACGGCCTCGCCGGTCACGACCGTCTGGCGCGAGCCAGACGTGGTGCCGGAGTCGGGAGCGTTCTCGGTGGAGCACTCGCCGTTGGCAATGCAGCTCAGCGGCAGACCGCACGCCTCGGCAACGTCCTGCAAAAAGACCGTGTTGCAGCCCTGGCCGATGTCGGACGTGGCGGCATAGACCACCGCCACGCCGTCCTCGACGCGAATCTTGCAGCGACCGGCGTCGGGCAGGCCCACGCCCACGCCGGCGTTCTTCATGGCGCAGGCGATACCGGCGTGTCCGGGATGCGCGTAATAGGCATCCTTGACCTCGAGCAGCGTCTCCTTAAGCGCCGTGGAGCAGTCGGCAATCTGGCCGTTGGGCAAAACCTCGCCCGGCTCGATGGCGTTTCTATAACGAATCTCCCACGGGTCCAGACCGACCTTCTCGGCCAGCAGGTCGATCAGGCTCTCGAGCGCAAACTCGGACTGGCACACGCCAAAGCCGCGGTACGCGCCGGCGGGCGGGTTGTTGGTGTAGTAGCCAAAGCCGCGGATGTCGGTGTTCTGGTACTTGTAGGGGCCGACGGCATGCGTGCAGGCGCGCTCGAGCACCGGGCCGCACAGCGACGCGTAGGCGCCGGTGTCAAAGTTGATCTCGCAGTCCAGACCGGTAAAGTTGCCTTCGGCGTCGCAACCCAGCGTAAAGGTGCCGTCCATGGCATGGCGCTTGGGATGGAACGCGAGCGACTCGGCACGCGTGAGCTTGCACTTCACAGGACGCTGGAGCTTATAGGCAGCAAGCGCGGCCAGGTGCTGGATCGAAACGTCCTCCTTACCGCCAAAGCCGCCGCCCACGAGCATGGTCTCGACGACCACGCGCTCGGGCTCGTTGTCCCAGCCAAACATGTGGGCACACTCTTTGCGCGTGTCGTAGGCACCCTGGTCGGTCGACTGCACCTTGACGCCGTTCTTGTACGGGAAGGCAACGGCGCACTCGGGCTCCAAGAAGGCATGCTCGGTAAAGGGCGTGGTAAAGCGCTGCGTCACGGTGAACGCGCTTTCGGCCAGCGCCTTGGCGGCGTCGCCGCGCGTCACGTGGCGGCTCTGACACACGTTGTCCTTGAGCTCCACCGTGTTGCCAAAGGCAAAGAAGCTGTCGTGCAGGCGTGGGGCGTCGGCGGCCCTGGCCTCGACAATGTTACGCACGGGCTCCAGCGGCTCGTAATCAATCTTTACGAGCTTCTTGGCCTTCTCGAGCGTCGCCTCGTCCTCGGCAACCACCAGCACAATGGCATCGCCCACGCAGCGGGTGATATCGCCCTGGGCGATCATGACGTCCCAGTCCTGGATAAGGTGGCCGACTTGGTTGACCGGCACGTCCTCGGCGCGCAGGATGCCCACCACGCCGGGCAGGGCCTCGGCCTTGGAAGTGTCGATGGAGAGCACGCGGGCGCGCGGATACTTGGAGCGCACGGCGCTGGCGTAGGTCAGACCTGGCTGATCGAGCTCGTCGATGTCGTCGGGGTACTTGCCCTCGCCGAGTACCTTCTTGCGCACGTCGATACGGAAGGCACGCTTGCCCACACCGTAGTCGTCGCCGCGCTCCAAGTCCTCGTCGATCTGCTTTTCGCCGCGGAGCACCGCAGCTGCCAGCGAAATACCCTCGATGATCTTCTTGTAGCCGGTGCAGCGGCAGACGTTGCCACGGATGGCGTACTTGATCTGCTCCTCGGTGGGCTCGGGATCCTCGGCGATGAGCGCAGCGCCCGCCATGACCATACCGGGGATGCAAAAACCGCACTGCACGGCGCCCACGGCGCCAAAGGCGTACACAAAGGCCTCGCGCACGTCCTGGGGCAGGCCCTCAACAGTCACGATGTTGCGGCCGGCGGCAAGAGCGGTGGTTAGCACGCACGCCTTGACGGCCGCGCCGTCTACATGGATGGTGCAGGTACCGCAGGCGCCCTCGGAGCAGCCGTCCTTAGCGGAATGGATGTGCAGGTCGTCGCGCAAGTAGCGGAGCAGCGGCTTGTTCTGAGTCGTCGTGCGCTCGACGCCGTTAACGGTAAAAGTGAATTCCTGTGCCATGGTGATTCCCTTCTACACGCCGGCGGCGATGCCGGTGCGGTCGTGGATGGCGCCATGCGGGCAGACGACAGCGCACATGCCACACGACAGGCAGTCCGCGCCGTCGATATGGGCGCAGTTGTCCTCGATGCGGATAGCGCTGGCAGGGCACTTTTTGGCGCACATGCCGCAACCGATGCAGCTCGTGTCGCAGATCTTGCGCGCAATGGCGCCCTTGTCGGTGTTGTTGCAGCGCACCAGAATGTTCTGGTAGCCGGGAACGAAGGCAATCACGCGCTGCGGGCACGCCATGCCGCACAGGCCACAGCCCGTGCACTTTGAGCGATCCACGCGGGCGATGCCATCGACCAGCGCAATGGCACCGTGGGGGCAGGCCGTGACGCAGGCGCCACAGCCAATGCAGCCTTCGCTGCAGCGGGCGTCGCCGCCTGCGGAGGCGCAACCGCTTCCGCAGGCAACGTAGGCCACGTTATGTTGAATGGATTTGGCCATAAGAGACTCGCCTATTTCTTAAGGAGGTACGGATAGTTGTCGCGCACAGCCCTGATGGTCAGGCGGACGGCCTCGGGAAGGCCGGTGTTGACGGCATCGACCGAGACGGTGCGGACCGTGCCGGCGACGCGGACCTTAAAGTGGTCCTCGTCCACGGCCAGGAAGCCCTCGTTCTCGGAGTTCTCCATGTCCTGCTCGCTCCAGAACAGGGTGAGCTTGTCCTTGTAGGGACGGCCCTCCTGGTAGGGGCAGAACACAGCGCAGTTGCCGCACTCGTTGCACATGCCGTCGACGTGGACGACCTGATGCTTGGCCAGGCCCGGCACCTTAATTGCCACGTTGGCGCGGTTGGGGCACACGTCGCAGCAAACCTCGCACACCGAGCCGCAGCCCAGGCAGCGGGTCTTGGTGCAGCTGCGCTTGTCGCGGCACAGCGATCCCTTGCGCTCGTAGCAGGTGTCCTCGCGACCGGCCTGCTCGTTGCAGTCGGCGTACTTGTTAAAGTCCACGCCGGCGATGGCACGGGCGACCTCGGCGGCGTCGGCGATAGCCTCGACCACGGTGGCAGGACCGCGGCGGCAGTCGCCCGCAGCCCAGACGCCCTCGACGCCGGTGGAGGTGGCGGCAAGGCGACCGCGACGGTCGTGCTCGACGCCCGCGGCATCGTACAGGCTGGCATCGATACCCTCGCCCACGGCGCAGATCACCGTGGTGGCGGAAAGCTCGACGGTCTCGCCCGTGGCGACGGGGCTGCGACGGCCGCTTGCATCCGGCTCGCCAAGCTCCATGACGTCGCAGGTCAGCACGGCGCCGTTGAGCGCCTTGGGCGCCAGCAGCTCGCAGAACTCAACGCTATCGGCAAGAGCAAGATCGAGCTCTTCCTCGTCGGCGGGCATCTGCTTCTTGGTGCGGCGATACACCAGGCGCACGTTCTTCACGCCTGCCAGGCGCTTGGCCACGCGGGCGGCGTCCATGGCGGTGTTGCCGGCACCAATGACCACGACGTCCTCGCCCAGCTCAAGCTTCTCGCCCTTCTTGGCGGCCTCGAGGAACTCCAGCACGTCGAGCTCGGCACCCTCGCCCAGGCCCGCAGAGCCGGGCATCCAGGCACCAGTGGCCACGACTACGTCGGTAAAGCCCTGGGCCTTGAGCTCGTCAATGGACTCCACGCGGGCGTTGAGCTGCACCTTGGCGCCAAAGGCCAGACAGAGCTCGGCATCGTGGGAGATATCGTCGCTCGCGATACGGAACTCGGGGATCACGTGACGGACCACGCCGCCGAGAGAGTCGCGGGCCTCGAAGATAGTGACGGGCACGCCGGCGCGCGTCAGGAAGAACGCCGTCGCCAGACCGGCCGGGCCGCCGCCGATAACGGCAACGTTGCGCTCGGCGTCGTTGGCAATGGCCTGGGCGCGCAGCTTGGGCAGCACGGCGGTCATGGCCTCGCGGGCGGCCTTGAGCTTGCTGGCGCGAATCTGGGCGCCCTCGGGCTCGTAGAATGCACGCTCGCAGGCACGGCCGCAGGGATGCGGGCAGATGGTACCGGTAATGAACGGCAGGGCGTTGCGCTCGATGATGATGTTGAGCGCGTCCTCGTAGCGGCCCTCGTCAACAGCCGCCAGATAGGCAGGGATATCCTGCTGGATGGGGCAGCTCGTACGGCACGGCGTGGTAAAGCAGTCGGAAAGCGGGCTCTTGCCGGCGACCTTGCGGTCGGGCAGCGGACGCAGCGGCTTCTTGTAGAGCGGGTTGGTGAGTGAGTCGGTCTGGATCGCGGTCACGGCCTCGAGAGAAACGCCCGCGAACGACTTGCCGTCCAGATCGGTAAACTCGCCGGCCATCTGGCTAAAGCGCTCGTAGCCACCGGGCTTGAGCACGTCGGTCGCCAGGGTAACGGGCCAAATACCGGCATCGTACAGAGCGCGGATGTTGTAGACCGTGGCACCGCCGGAGTAGCTGATGCGCAGCTTGCCATCGAACTGCTCGGTAATGCGGCGGGCGGCCTCGATGGTCAGCGAGAACAGCGAACGGCCGGACATGTACATCTCGGTGGAGGGCAGCTCGTCCCTGGTCACGTCGACGGGGAACGTGTTGGTCAGCTTGACGCCAAACTCCAGGCCGTGCTCGGCGCACAGGGCAATCAGGCGCTCGAACATGGGCACGGCGTCGGCCCACTGCAGGTCCTCGCGGAAGTGCGTGTCATCGAAGACGATGTAGTCAAAGCCCAGCTCGTTGAGGCGCTGGCGGGCAAACTCATAGCCCAGCAGCGTGGGGTTGCACTTGATGTAGGTATTGAGGCCCTTCTCGGTGATGAGGTAGGTCGCGATGCGCTCAATCTCCGCCGGCGGGCAGCCATGCAGCGTGGACTCGGTAATGGAGTTGGAGACGCGCGACGGGATGGACTCGACAAACGCGGCATCGACATGCTCAAACTTGTCCAGGTTAGCGAGCGCCCACGTGCGGCACTCGTTCCAAACCTCGGAGCCGCTGGCGTCCTTCATGCCCTCAATGTACGCATCGACCTTGGGGCTCTTAATGCCCTCCAGGTCATAACCCACGGACATGTTGAAGACAAAGCCGTCCGGGCTGCCCAGACTATACTCGCGAGCGATCAGGTGGCAGGCGAACCATGCCTTCACGTACTCGGCAAAGGCCTGCGGAACCTCGAGCTCGGTCGACCACTCGCAGTTGTAGCACTCGTCCTGCGCCACGATACAGGGTTTGTTCACACACTTGGAGAGCTCCTCGCCGTCCATAACCTGAACGGTCTTAAGCTCAAAGAAGCGGGAACCGGCCACATAGGATGCCACGATGTTCTGGGCAAGCTGCGTGTTGGGACCGGCGGCCGGGCCAAACGGAGTCTCGATGCGCTCGTCAAAAATGGGAAGCGCACCCTCCTGGTTGGTCGTGGCCATCTTGCGCACGCCAAAGATGGCGTCCTGGGTCTTGTGCTCCTCGATGATCCAGTTCATCAGCTGCGAAAACGGGATCGGCCTCATGATGTCGCTCATAATGAGCTCCTCTCTGTAACGCCCGGCGAGACCGCGCGGCGGGCGCAAATACGGTGTAGCGCTAGCACAGCGCCGGCGACCCCGCGGAGGCCGCCTATACGCGCGTCGGATGTGGCGAAACATCCGACGCGCGTGAATCTACTTGTAATTAGTAGGCGCGATCGTTGAGCGTGCTCCAGAGCTTCTTGGACTCAGCCATGGTCCACGCGTTGATCTTGTCCTCATCAATACCGACAAACTCGCGATCCTTGTACAGGACGCGGCCGTTGATGATGGTGGTGCGGCAGTTTTTGCCCATCATGCCAAAGAGCATGTGGCCGTCGATGTTCTCCTCGCTCAGCGGCGTAAAGGGCTTGTAGTCCATGACGATGACGTCGGCGGCAGCGCCGGCCTCGAGCACACCGAGCTTGCGATCGAAGTACCTGCTCGCCATCTTGGCGTTGTTCTCAAACAGCATCGTCATGGCCTCGCACCAGCCCACGTTGGGCATGGCGGCGTTGTGGCGCTGAATAATCAGGAAGACCTTGAGGCTCTCGAGCATGTCGTGGGTGTAGGCGTCGGTGCCCATGCACACGGGGATGCCGCGGCGGAAGAACTCGAGCACGGGAGCGCAGCCCACGGCATTGCCCATATTGGATTCGGGGTTGTTGACGAGCCAGGTGCCGGACTCCTTGACGATATCCATCTCGGCAGGCGTCACGTGGATGCAGTGGCCGAGCATGGTGTCGGGACCGAGCAGGTTGTGCTGCAGCAGGCGCTCGACGGGGCTGATACCACCGCGGTTGAGGCGGGAGTCCCACACGTCGTTCATGCCCTCGCACACGTGGATGTGGAAGCCGGTCAGGCCGTTGTTGGCCTCGGCCATCTTGTCCATGGTCTCGTCCGAAAGCGTAAAGGTGGCATGTCCGCCAAACATGGCGGCGATCATGTGGTTGTCGTTATCGCGACGCTCCTTGGCGGCCCACTGGGCAAATTCGGCGTTCTCGGCAATGGCCTGGTCGCATTTTTCCTGGCCGCGGCGATCGGAGACCTCGTAGCACAGGCACGAACGCATGCCCAGCTCCTGAGCTGCATCCTTAATGGTAAAGAGGCTTCCCGGGATCTCGCAGAAGCTTGCATGATGATCGAAGATCGTGGTGACGCCATCGCGGATGGAGTCCAGAATCGTGGCATAGGCGCTGGCCTTGGTGCCGGCGAGGGTCAGGTTGTCGTCGATCTTCCACCACTGCTGCTCAAGATTCTCCAGGAAGTTGGTGGGGTTGCAGCCCTTGATGGCAAGGCCGCGGGCCAGACCCGAGTAGATGTGGGTGTGGCAGTTGATGAGTCCGGGCATGATGAGGTTGCCCCGGGCGTCGACGTACTCGGCATCCGGGTACTTGGCCTTGAGCTCGCACTCGGGGCCCACTTCGACGATCGTATCTCCGTCAATGGCGACCGCACCGTTTGGAATGAACGGGGTCTGAGCGTTGCGAGTAAAGACGGAACCGTTAGCGACCAGAAGCATGGATGCTCCCTTCAACATCAGGGGCGGGGTTTGACACCTCTGACATAGCGGAGTGCGAAGCGCCGGCCTACACCGGAAACGGGCCCTCTCCCGTCAACGCTTCACCAAAGGGACAAACCCTTTGAAGTGCGGCTTGACGCCGCATGACGTCGGCGGACGAGGCGATGCGTCCGCCGACGAATAGCACCGAATTGGTTACTTCTTGCTCTCGGGCAAGACCAGATCCACGGCAGCGTCCTTGGCAGCATCGATGTGCTGAGCCACGACCGGCGTCTGCGGAAGAATCAGGTTAAGGACGATGGCCATGATGGCGGTGGGGGTTACGGCATTGGAGCCGATGACGGTGGACACCCAGGCGGGCATACCCTCGCCGGCAAGGCAACCGCTGGCCATCCAGATACCCAGGCCAAAGACGACGGAGGTACCGACGATGGTGGTAGTGCGCTGCGTGAGGCCCTCGCGGGTGAACATGCGCACGCCGTTCATGGTAATGGTGCCAAAGACGCCGACGGTCGCGCCGCCGATGACGGGCTGCGGGATAGCGGAAAGGACGGCAGAGAGTTGCGGGAACAGACCGGCGATGGCAAAGACGGCCGCGATGATCACAAAGACCCACTTGTTGACGACCTTGTTGGAGCAGATGATGCCCACGTTCTGGCCAAGGGCGCTGGTGGGAAGACCGCCCAGCAGGCCGCCGACCATAGAGGTGAGGCCCTGGGACACGATAGCGCCGGAGAGCTCGCGCTCGGTGGGCATACGGTCGATGGAGCCCAGGCAGGCGGCGGAGACGTCGCCGATAACCTGGATGGCAACCATGGGGAACACGACGGCGAGGGTAATGCAGACCTCGGGATCAAACTCGAGCGCATAGGGCATGAGCTTGGGAAGGGCGAAGACCTGAGCGGTGGCGACGCTTGAGAAGTCGATCATGCCAAAGGGGATGGAGACGATCATGCCAACGATCATGCCAAAGAACACGGATCCCAGCTTGAGCGTGCCCTTGCCAAAGTTGGCGAGCGCAAAGACCACGGCGAAGGTGATAAGAGCGACGCACCAGGCCTGCGGGGTGCCCCATAGCGGCGTACCCATACCGCCGGCCATATACTTGACGGCCGTGGGATACAGCGAAACGCCGATGGAGAAGATGACCGTACCGGTCACGACGGGCGGGAACAGCCACTTGATCTTGCTGTAGGCCAGACCAAAGAGGACCGCGACGGCGCCGCCGACGATCTCGCCGCCCAGCAGCGCACCAAAGCTAAAGCCCGAGGCACCCATGGCCTGCAGGGCCGGGAGGAACGCGAACGAAACGCCCATGACGATGGGCAGGCCGCCGCCGATGCGACGGAAGGGGGCAAAGGCCTGAAGGGCCGTGTCGATCGCCGAAAGAATGAGCGCGACCTGGATGATGTCGGTGCTCTGCTGGCTATTAAAGCCGTAGACGCCGGCCATGATGACAGCCGGGGTGATGATGCCGGCAAACGATGCCAGTACGTGCTGAAGGGCACACGGGATCATTTCCTTAACGGGAGGCATGCCTTCACGAGTGAACAGGGCTTCAGTGCCGTTCTTAACCGTCTCCTGGGTCATTTGACCACCAATCCTCGAAATAGTTGTTTTCGCATCTAACGCTCTATTGTGACGCAGTGCGGGGTTGAGGTTGTGCCTTCGTTGCATATCGTATTAAAGATGATTCTCATTCTCAATAATAATTTTTTGTTATCAGACTATTCTTCAGCTGAGATAATGCATTTCCGCAGGTCAGGAAAGTGTCTGTTCAAAATAACATCTAACTTTTCTTTTGGTCGACCGTTTACCGCCAAATACCTACCGCTCATCTGTATTACGCAATGTACCTGCGAATATGTGAGTCAATAGACACCGTGTTACCATGAGAAAAAATTGTTATGATCATTTCCGATTTCACCCAAAGGAGTTGCCCGTGAACGAGACCGTACGTCGCTTTTTGCCGATGGTCGATTTTCTGGAGCAGATACTCGGCAAAAACAGCGAAATCGTGCTGCACGATTTCTCGGATCCCGACCACGCCATCGTCGATATTCGCAACGGCATCGTGAGCGGCCGCAAGGTCGGCGGTCCCGCCACCGATCTGGCACTCAAGATCATGCACGACGCCAAGTATCGCGACCTGCCGTTTATTACGGGCTACGAGGGGCGCGGTGCCGGCGGCAAGACGTTGGAGTCAGCGACGTACTTTATCCGCGAGAATGACGAGATCGTCGGTATGCTCTGCGTCAACACCGATCTCTCGACCGTGCGCTCCATCAACGCCATGGCGCAGCAGCTCATGGCGTGCTTCGACGCGGCGCCGACGCGCACGGAGCCCGCCCCTATCGAGGTCGAAAGCCTTTCGGAGTCCACACAGGAGCTCATCGACCGCAGCATTGCCGAGTTGCTGAGCGCGCGCGGGCTGGATGTAGCGTCGCTTGGTCAGAGCGACCGCGTGGACGTCATTCGCCACCTCAACGGCAACGGGGTGTTCATGCTCAAGGGCGCCGTGGCCTGCGCCGCCACCTCGCTGGGCATCTCGGAGCCCAGCGTCTACCGCTACCTGCAAAAAGTCCGCAAGGAGGGCTAACGAGCAAAATGGAGCGCGGCTCCACAAGCGATTCGTCACCTGACAAAAGACCCTGCAGCTCGCACGCGCTGCAGGGTCTTTTTGCATGTCATGTTTAGTTGTGGTCAACGCCTTAGAGAGCGGCGACGACCTCGATCTCGACCAGACCGCCAGCCGGAAGGGCGGCAACCTGGAAAGCGCTGCGCGCGGGGAACGGAGCCTCGAACTTGGAGGCGTAAATCTCGTTCACGGCGGCAAAGTCGGCGATGTCGGCCAGGTAGACCGTGGTCTTGACGACATCGGCAAACGTGGCGCCGGCAGCGGTCAGCAGAGCCTCGACGTTGGCGAGGGACTGCTTGGCCTGGGCCTCGACACCCTCGGGCAGCTTGCCGGTCGCGGGATCGATGCCCAGCTGGCCGGACAGGAACACCATGTTGCCAGTCTGGATACCAGGGGAATACGGGCCGATGGCTGCGGGTGCGTTATCGGAAGACACGACGGTCTTGCTCATGTTTTTCTCCTTACAAGTAAAAGGGAACGGGAGCGCGGCGTTCACACCGGGAGGCACAGTTCGGTCTGAACACCGCGCTTGATTGGGATAGTACTCAAGGTTTCCGCGCGATGCAAGATTATTATCACGTTGCGAGAATATTTTATCGCCCAACGGTTTCCCCGGACCGCTGAACGGTTCTCATGTGGAGCAGCCAGTCCAAGCTACTGAAGACTTTATCCCGCTTAGAGCACGGGCATCGCCTGCCGCGACGGCACCACTATACTTTTGAGTATCTGAGCATTTTGAAAGGCAGGATATGACCGCAACCGCCAGTCGAACCACCAACCGCAGACCCGAGCTTTTGGCGCCCGCCGGAGGGCCCGAGCCCTTTGCCGCCGCACTCGCCGCCGGGGCAGACGCCATCTACTGCGGCATGGGCAGCTTCAACGCCCGCCGCAAGGCCACCAACTTTACCGACGAGGCCTTTGAGCAGGCCTGCCGCGCCGCGCATCTGGCCGGCTCGCGCGTCTACGTCACGGTCAACATCGTCATCAAGGAATCCGAGATGAGCGATGCGCTGCAGCTCATCCATCGCTGCTCCACGCTGGGCGCCGACGCCTTCATCATCCAGGACTGGGGCCTGTTCTTTGAGGTCAAGCGCACGATGCCCGGCATCGAGACGCATATCTCGACCCAGGCGAACATCCACGACGACCGCGGAACCCTTTGGTGCCGCGAGCAGGGCGCCGACCGCGTGACCCTCTCGCGCGAGCTTTCCATCGACGAGATTGCCGCCATTCACGATGCCGCGCCCGATGTGGACCTTGAGGTCTTTAGCCATGGCGCCATCTGCTTTTGCTACTCTGGCCTGTGTCTGCTTTCGAGCTTTGCCATGGCGGGACGATCGGCCAACCGTGGCATGTGCGCCCAGCCCTGCCGCTTGCCCTACGAGCTGATCGACGAGAACGGGCGCTCGCTCTCCCCTGCCGGTCGTGAGCGCGCGCTGTGCCCGCGTGACACCAACACTTCACAACTTGTTCGCCGCCTGTATGACGCCGGCGCCGCGTCGCTCAAGCTCGAGGGCCGCATGAAGGCGCCCGATTACGTGTATTCCATCGTCGACGTGTATCGTCATCAGATTGATGACATGCTGGCCGGAACCACCGTTGCCAAGGACGAGAAAGACGCCCGCCAGCGCCAGCTCAAGCGCTGCTTTAACCGCGACTTTACGCACGCCTATCAGGACGGCACCTCGGGCGACGAGATGATGAGCTATGAGCGTTCCAACAACCGCGGCCAGATCGTGGGCACGGTGCTGGGCAGCCGCCCGGCCAACCGCGATGTGCGCGGCCTCAAGCCCGACGACCGCCGTCGCCGCGCCGCCATCGCCCGTATTGAGCTGTTTGAGCCCGTGGGCAAGGGCGACCTGCTGGAGCTTCGCCACGATAACGAGTTTGACCAGTTCCTGACCACCATTGCCGCCGATGATGCCGCAGCCGGTGAAGTCATCGAATGTCGCGTACCCCGCAGCATGCCCGAGGGCTGCCGCGTCCGCGTGATTCGCAGTCAGCGTGCCATCGACGCCGCCGGCGCCGCGCTCAAGCGCGATGTGCTGCGCCGCCGAGCTGTTGATGTGTCCGTCGTGGCGCGCCTGGGCGAGCCGTTTACCGTCACACTCACCTGCTGTGACAACCCCACGCTCACCGCCGCCGCCACGGGCTTCACCGTCGAGGCCGCCAAGACCCGCGCCGTCGAGGCGGCAGACCTGGTTGAGCATGTGGGCCGCATGGGCTCCTCGCCCTTTGAGGCAGCGAGCTTTGACGTTTCGCTCGACGCCGGCTGCGGCATGGGCTTCTCCGCCGTGCACAAGGTGCGCGCCGCCGCCTGTAAAGCATTGGAGGAGGCCATTCTGGCGCCGTACGAGGAGCGCGCGAAAACACTCGAGTTGCCAGTGCTCGACAAATGTACGCGCGCCATGCCCGAGCATTACCGCGATGAGCCGCAGATTTGCGCCGCCGCCACCACGCTCGAAGCCGCCGAGGCAGCTCGCGCCGAGGGCGCCACGCGCATCTATATGACCACCGACGCGCTCGAGGCTGTCGGACTCTCCCCTGCCGATGCATTTGAGCAGGGCGTCGTGCCCGTACTCGACGAGGTCTGCCGCGCCGTCGACCACGAGCGCGTCGATCCCTGGATCAATGCCGGGGCCACCGTCGCCGTCGGCAATATCTCCGAGCTTGCCCTGGCCGCCCAGGTTGGTGCCACGGCCGAGATTCGCTCTTGCCTGCCGGTGCACAACGCGCCCTGCATGGAGGCACTCGCCGAGCGCGGAGCCGGCGCGTTTTGGCTCTCGCCCGAGATCACGCTCGACGAGATTGTCTCGCTCGGCACCGCCGCGCCCGCGGCTCTGGGCATCACCGTCTTTGGCCGCCCGCGCGTCATGACAAGCGAGCATTGCATTCTGCAGGTTGCCAACGGCTGCATCCACGATTGTGCCAACTGCCGCCTGCGTGCCCGCAAGCTCTCGCTCAAGAATATCGACGGCAAGGTCATGCCGGTGCGTACCGACATCCACGGCCGCTCACGCCTGTACGACGCCTACCCCATCGACCTTACGCCGCAGGTACCACAGCTGCTCGACGCCGGCGTCCGTCGTCTCATGGTGGACGGAACGCTGCTCGAGGCCGATGAGATTGGCCGTGCCGTCGCTCGCGTCCGTCGCGCTGTCGAGGCGGCTCGAGCCGGCCGCAAGCCGGCCGCCCGCCTGCGCGGGGCGACCTCGGGCTGCATGTTTGTGGGAATTAGCTAACCGAAAGGCTTACACGTGAACGAAGAACCTCAAGTCCTCTACTGCGACGCCTGGCTCATGGCCATCGACAAGCCTGCCGGCATGATCGTCCACGGCGATGGCACCGGCGAGCGTACGCTCACCGACTACGCCAGCGACCTGCTGCTGGCGATGGGCGACGGCTTTGCCGCGACCGACATGCAGCCGCTCAACCGCTTGGACCGTGACACCACCGGCGTGGTGCTGTTCTCACTCGACAAGCAGACGCAGCCCGCCTTTGACCAGATGATCATCGACCACGCGTTCGAAAAGCACTACCTGGCGCTCGCCGAGGGCAAGATCGACTGGAACGAAAAGCTCATCGACAAGCCCATCGCCCGCGACCGTCACGACAGCCGCAAGATGCGCGTCGGCGCCAGCGGCAAGCCGTCTCAAACGCGCGTGAAGGTGCTCAAACGTCTTAAGAGCCGTCGTGGCCTGCCCACGCGCTCGTATATCGATGTCGAGTTGCTCACCGGCCGCAAGCACCAGATCCGCGTGCACCTGGCAAGCGAGCATCATCCCCTGGTTGGCGACGACCTGTACGGAACGCCGCGCCCCTGCGGCCTCATGCTCCACGCCCACAGCGTGTCCTTCACGCATCCCGTAACCGGCGAGCACATCCACATCGAAGCCCCCTGCCCCTGGGAGCCCTAAAACCTGCCGAAAAGGGACAGGTTTATTTTGGCAGGTTTTATCTGGGCAAACGTCAAAACCACCACAAAGGTTCCTGCCCCTTCGCGGTGGTTTTGTCCCTTAGCCGGTCCCCTGTTGCTAGACCGTGACGACGTTGTCCATTGCCCGGTACTTGGCGGGGACCTCGCCTGCGGTAATAATCGTTGCATCGCGGAAGTCCGCGAACTTGACGGGCGCCACCATGCCAAATTTGCTGGCGTCCGAGATTACGAAGCGCTTGGCCGTATGGCGCATCGAGATACGCTTTACTTGCGCCTCCTCGATATCGGGCGCCGTGAAGCCCTGCTCGGCGGCAATGCCGTTAGAGCCCCAAAAGCCGCAGTTGAAGTTGTAACGGTCTAAGGTTGCCAAGGCATCGGGGCCAACGAGCGCCTCGGTCTCGGGTTTGAGCTCGCCGCCCAGCACCACGGTACGCATGCCGCGCAAAGCGAGATGCTGAGCATGGAGCACGGAATCAGTCACATAGGTGACACCTTCAAGGTGTGGAAGATGCTCGATGAGCCTGAGCGTCGTCGAGCCCGAGTCGATGTATACAAAGCTCTCAGGCTCCACCAGCGCCGCCGCACGGGCGCAGATACGTTCCTTGTCGTCGTTATGGAGATCGCTGCGCTCATTAAGCGTTAGGTCGCGCGTCACGTGCGCGCGCTCAAGGCTCGTCGCCCCACCGTGCACCTTGGCGATACGGTGTGCGCGATTGAGCGTCTGCAGGTCGCGCCGAATGGTAGACGCCGTCACGCCCAGGGCCTCAGCAAGCTCCGGTACGGTAACCGAGCCCGTCTGCTGCACCATCGACACGATTGCGTTGAGCCTATCTTCCGCAAGCATCGCTTACTCCTCCTCGGGGTACACGACTCCCCAATCGGCGCGAAGCTTGGTCATAAGCTCCATAACATCAGAAGCATAATCCAGAAGCTCGCGCTTGGAGTCGTCGCCGGCAACGGCCTTCTCAAGATCGGCCATCTCATAACACAGGGCGTAAGCCTCGGTGCCTGCGTGGACCTCCTCGCGGTGGCCGTCCGCAGTCCACACGATGGTCGCGTGATCGGCACGCGGATATTCGTTGACCTCGATGTAGCACTTGTCAAAGCTGATGACCGAGCGCTTGGGCTGCTTGGAGTGAAGCGTAAGGCTCACGACGCCCAGCTGCTGCTCGGCATTGCGGCAGACGATGCCGCCCGCAACATCGACTCCAGTCTCGCAGGTGTTGCCTAGAGACACGACCTCGGCGGGCTGGCTCGCCATAAACAGGCACATGACGGACAGGGCATACACACCAATATCGAGCATGGCACCGCCGGCAAGGTTGCGATTGTAGAAACGGTTGGTCAGGTCGCCGTACTCCTTGTAGCTACCAAAGTTGAGCTGAGCGAGGTTCATGCGGCCGAACTCGCCGGCATCCATGCGGCGACGCAGCTCTTGATACAAGGGCATGTGGAGCACCGTGGTAGCGTCCATAAGGACCACGTTGTGCTCGGCGGCAATGGCACGGGCCTCATCGAGTTCAGCGGAATTGAGGGTAATGGCCTTCTCGCAGAGCACGTGCTTGCCGGCTGCCAGGGCAGCGCGCAGATAGGTGATATGAGTGTTGTGCGGGGTAGTGATGTAGACGGCGTCGATGCCAGGATCGGCGTAGAGGTCCTCAACCGTGTCGTAGACCTTCTCGATGCCATACTGCTCGGCAAAAGCCTGAGCCTTGGACGGCGTACGGTTGGCGACGCCCGCAAGCTTGCGACCGGCAAGAGCAAGGGACTGAGCCATCTGGTTGGCGATAACGCCGCAACCGATGACGGCCCAATGGAGCTCGGGAGCCGTAAAAATATCGTCGGGGAACGGCTTGTCCTGGACCGAAGCGAACGCTGCTTTGGCGGCTGCCGCGGCGTCGAGCGGAGCCTGCTTGGAATCTGCCATTATGTGCCTCCTGTGTCATAGAACGCCTTGCTTTCTGACAGCTCTATATTCGCACAAACACGCGCTTCTGTGCGCGTTTTTGCGTATCTCACCGCTAAACGGTCATTTTTATCCCGTAAACGGCGCATCTATACGCATATTCACGCAATCCCACGCACGTAAATGCGCACAAATGCGAACCGGTCATTGCTCAGAGACAGGGGCTTATGCTTAGAACTCAAAAGACAGGATGATCCGCTTCGCCTCGTCGCTCATGGCGCGCTGCAGCTCTAAGGACCGTCCCAAACTGCCGACAGAAAAGGAACGTTCCAAACTGCAGACAGAAAAAGAACGTCCCCAGGCGCCGGCATTTCAAGAGCACTCATTTAAGTCTGTCCCCAATGAGTGGGAGTAATCAGAGACCCTTTGTGAGGGAGGCCGGACGTGGCCTTCCTCGTTTTTATTCATGGACTTTAGTCCGTGCCGCGCGGCACGCGCGGCATAGAAAGCCACCCGCTCAGCGGGTGGAGGCCAATTTCCGCTACGCGACAAAAACCTTCCCCCTAGCATGAGGATTGTTCAGGTCATCATACTAGGGGGAAGGTGATTGCTGTGGCCCAGAAAGCCAACAGCTTCGCGCACACGAAATGGCTGTGCAAGTACCGCATCGCACCGAGGCCAAGCTCATCGCCGCCATCGTCGAGAAGCACCCCGAGGTGCGCTTTGCCGCGAGCCGCACCTCGGCCCACGCCGACCTCTACGACCGCATGGAGCAGGCCCTGTGCGAGCGCGTGGCCAACGCGGTGGATGTCGTCCGCTCCGACATCAGCCCCGCGCTTCTTGTCCACACCGGTCCAAACCTCGTGGGTGTGGCGGTCCAGGGACTCTAGTGGAGGCGGGGCGTCCTGCCCCAAAAACAAATGCAAAAGACGAGCACTTCTTGCCGCTCAATTGGCAAGAAGCGCTCGTCTTTTCTTAACGCGTTGTATGGCGGAGAGAGCGCAAGTTACGCGAGCGCCCTTCTTGCCAGCTCGGCCGCGCCGAGGATTCCTTGGTCGCCGCCGCAGCCCGGGGCGCAGATGTAGCTCTCCATGTCCTTAAGCTCGGCGGTCTGGATGTAGCCACCCAGATATTCGAGGGTCTTCTTGCGGACGATGCCGTAGAGCTGCTCCTGGTGCATCACGCCGCCGCCGAGGACGATGCGGCAAGGCGAGTACATGAGCACGAGGTTCGCGCACATCTGCCCCAGATAATCCCCCTCGAGCGCCCACACCTCATCGTTGCCCGCGAGCTCGGCCGCGGGCTTTCCCCAGCGCGCGGCGATGGCGGGGCCGGAGGCGAGCCCCTCGAGACAGCTCGCGTGGCTCGGGCAGACGCAGCGTCCCTCCTCGGTGGGACGGGTCCTTACCAGCATGTGACCGGCCTCGGGGTGCAGCATGCCGTGAAGGAGTCTGCCCGCGCACATGACGCCCGCGCCCACGCCGGTGCCGATGGTCACGTAGACGGCGTCCTCGAGCCCCTTGCAGCAGCCGAAGACCACTTCGCCGAGGCAGGCAACGTTCACGTCCGTGTCGTAGGCCACCGGAATCCCGAGGGCGTCGGCGAACGCGGCGCGAAGACCATGGCCTCGCCACGCGAGCTTGGGCGTCTGGAGGATGGAGCCGTAGCGCTCGTCGTTGGGGTTGACGCAGGTCGGGCCGAAGGCGCCGATGCCCAACGCGTCCACATCGCGGGCGGTGAACCACTCGATCATCTGCGGGACGGTCTCGGCGGGCGTAAGCGTCGGGGTCTCCATACGGTCGAGGACCTCGCCGTCGCCGGACACCACGGCACAGACCATCTTGGTCCCGCCGGCTTCGAGGGCGCCGAGCCTCATTTGCTTTTCGCTCATGTGATCCTCCTTACAAAGGGACGCCCGCAGTCATGGTCAACCGCGGGCGCCCATAACGTTGGCTTGTTTCGAGGCGACCCTACCTGGGCACGCGGTCCTGCCTCGCGGCAAACGGGGCGAGCACGGCGTGCGGCTCGCTTTGGTACCAGTAGGCGACGGTGGAGATGTCGTCCTCGCGCTCGTAGAGCTTGATGTCGTCGTTGCCGAGGTCCTGGAACGTCACGCGCAGGTCCTCCTTGAACGAGATCGGGTCGGGAAGGTGCCACCTGTAGAGGCCGTGCCTGGGCAGCGCGTCGTCGTTAGTCGCGAGCATCGGATTCGGGTTCGGCTTGCCCGCGCTGAAGCGGTCGCGCGTGGCGTCGCGCGTCGAGCGGTACGGGTAGCCGGCGAACAGCGTGTTGAAGCACTGCGCCTCGGGCAGCGCGTGGGGCGGCCTGTCGAGGAAGGCCCAGGCACCGCCGAAGTAGTCCTCGGCTCCCGTCGAGGTGACCGTGGGGAACTCCTCGTCGCCGTCGAGGAAGAACTTCATCTCGCCCTCGCCCCACCAATAGCGCTCCAGGGCGCACAGGGCCATGTAGGTACCGACGTAGTAGCCCTTGCCGCGCACGCCGTCGAGCACGGTGTAGTCGACGCCCCTGCGGGTGCTGCGCTCGCGGTTAAAGCGGGCGTGGAAGTACATGGCGTCGTCCGGCACGTCGGTGAGCGCGTAGTTGAACGTGTAGAAGATGTACTTAATGAACCCGGGATGCTCGCTCGTAAGCGTGACCTTGGCGTGCTTCCTGAAGGGCATCTCGAAGTAGCAGTTCATGCCGCCCGTCGGGTTCACGCAGATGGGCATCGAGTTGACGATGGCGCGCTCACCGAAGCCGTTGCAGAAGAAGTCGCCGACAGGGCACTCGACCGAGGGGGTCTCCTCGTCGTCCCAGTAGAAGCGCAGCACGAGGTCACGCATGACGAAGCTGCCGGCGGCGGTCTTGTCGGGGACGGTCATCCAGATGTGGCGGATGATGCCGGGGCCCTCGATGTCCGCGAGCGTGATGGTCTCGCCGGACTCAAGGGGCACGCAGCACGAGCCCTTGCGGCCGACGCCGAGGTGGCTGGCCGACATGGCGGCGCGGCCCTTCTCGCCCGTGATGTTCTCGGGGGTGATGGCGCGGCTTTCCTCACCGCCGTGCATCCACACGTCCTTAAGGAACTCTCTCATCGTCGACCTCCTCTATTCGTCGTCGTCGCACTCGGCGGAACTGGCACCGTTCACGTAGATGATCTGCTGGCGCGCCTCGTTGACGAGGGCGTCGAAGTCGAGTTTCTCGTCGGGGCGCGCGAGCGCGACCGTCATGGCGAGCGGGAGGTTGACACCCGCGATCACGTGGATCCGGTCGGAGGCGAAGCGGGAAAAGCGCTGGTTCACGCTGCCGCCGTACGCGTCGGTGAGGACGACGACCTCGTCAGTGCCCGAAAGAGCCGCCTCGACCGCCGCGTCGAGCCCCTCGCCGTTGTCGTTCACGTAGGCGCACACGGCGTTGACGGCGTCGCCCTTACCCGTAAGGAACTCGAGGGTGTCCTTGAAGCCCTGGGCGAGAAGGGAATGGCTCGCCACAACTATCTTTCTCATTGATTCACCAATCTCTTGGGTCGAAGCTAGGCGAGGATGCCGGCGGCGGAGGCGACCATCGCGAGGACGATCACCACGAGGATGAGGGCCGTCATGCTCGCGTTCTTCTTGGTAAGAAGGTAATACGCGCTTCCCGTGATGGCGGCGGGGATCATGGCAGGCAGGATCTTGTCGAGCAGCGGCTGAATCTCCATCGCGACGTCGCCGAAGCTGAAGCTAATCGGGCAGGTGACGCCAATGACCGAGGCGATGAGGCAGCCGACCACGGTGAGGCCGAGCACGGAGGCGGCGGCAGTGAGGTTGGGAAGCTTCTCGCTGAAGTCGGTGACGAGCTTCACGCCCTGCTTGTAGCCGAACTCGAGGGCGTGCATGCGGACCCAGAAGATGGCCAGGATGAGCGCGAACCAGATGCCGGCTCCCACGGGGTTGCCCTCGATGGCCATGTAGGCGGCGATGGAGCCCATGATGGTCGGGATCATGGTCATGAGCAGGGAGTCGCCGACGCCGGCGAGCGGTCCCATGGTGCCGATCTTCAGGTCTTGGACGGCGTCCGCCGCCGCTAGGCCGTCGCGCTCCTCCATGGCCACGCAGGCGCCAAGGATGATGGCGGCGAGCCAAGGCTGGGTGTTGTAGTAGCGGAAGTGGTTGTTGAGCGCTTGCTTATAGTCCTCGTCGTTCGTGTAGATCTTCCTCAGGACCGGCGAGAGGGCGTAGGCGACTGAGGCGCCCTGCTGGGTCTGGTAGTTGAAGGTGCACACGCTCATGAGCCAGCGCCAGTTCGCGTTGCGCAGGTCCTTCTTGGTGACCTTGTAGCCGGAGGGCTTGCCCTCGGCGACGGCGGTGATGTTCTCGTTTTCCATGGTTACTCATCCTCTCCGATGAAGGCGTCTGCGGAAGCGTGGGCGGCGAGCTCGGTGTCCCTCTCGGCACGCTGGTAGAACGCAATCGCGAGGGCAACGCCGACGATGGCGGCGCCGATGATGGGCACGTTCAGGAAGGCCGAGAGGAAGAAGCCGGCGAGCAGGTACTGGAAGTACTTGGCGGTTGGCATGTAGCGGAGCAGCATGGCGATACCGACGGCCGGGAGCATCTTGCCGGCGAGGGTGAGGCCGGAGAGGAACCACTGGGGCATGACCTCGAGGAGCCAGTTGACGGCGGGCTGGCCGAGCGTCACGGAGACAAAGACGGGCAGGGCGGCGCACAGGCCGAAGAGCGCGGGGCAGACCCACAGGATGGCGTTCATCTGATTGAACTTACCCTCGTTGCAGAACTTCTGGGACTTCTCGACGACAAAGCCGTTGAGGATCTTGGCGACGACGTCGAGCTGGATGCCGAGCATGCCGACCGGCAGGCCGATGGCGAGGCCCGTGTCGGAGCCCAGGGTCACGCCGTAGGCGGTGGCGATGATGGCCATCGTGCCGTAGTCGGGAATGGAGGAGCCGCCGAAGCCCGCGACGCCGAGCTGCATGAGCTGAATGGTGCCGCCGATGACAAGGCCGGTCTTCCAGTCGCCCATGACGACTCCGGTGATGAGGCCCCAGAAAACGGCGTAATTGACGAAGATCATCGGGATGCCGTAGTAGTCCACGTGCTTGATGAAGGCCAGCAGGGTCAAAAGGACGACCTGCAGGATAGTGAAGTTGACCATATTTCCCCCTTAGATGAGGTCTGCGACGGAGACGGGCTTGTCGGCGGGCACGAACTGGGCCGTCACCTTGACGCCACGGGCGATGAGCGCCTTGTAGCTCTGGACGTTCTCGGCGGAGGCGTAGGCGCGCTGGGTGAGCTGGATGCCGTCCTCCTTGACGAGCGAGCCGCCGACGACCAGCGACGGGAGCTCGACGCCCGACTCGACCAGGCGAAGCATCGTCTCGGGCTCCTTGGCGATGACGAAGACCTTCTCGCGGTCGTACTTGCCCGCGGCGAAGTTCTTGAGCGCGGTCTGCTCGGAGATGATCGAAACGGCCATGCCCGCGGGGCGCGCCATCCTCATGGTGGACTTCAGGACCTCGTCGCCGGCGACCTTGTCGTCGATGACCATGACTCGGGTCGCGCCCGACACCGGGGCCCACTGCGTCACGATGATGCCGTGAAGCAGGCGATTGTCGATTCGTGCCATAACAACACTCATGTTTGCTCCTATCAAATGAAGTTTTGCGTTCGGTACTGCCTCGGCGCTATCCGGATTCGCGCCGGGCAAGGGGTTATCGGATTATTGAGGACGCGCGGTCAGCTTGCGGCGGCGTGGGGAAGGTCACTCGTCGAGCAGGAGGTCCGAGGAGCCGAGGCGCTCTTCTCGCGCCGGGGCGGCGCTCACGCTTATGTAGTCGAAGACATATGCGATCTCGCTTACGGGAACCTCTACGCGATAGCGCGTCGAGATGCTCGAGAAGCTCTGCCTGAAGGACTCGATGAAATCGGCGCGTTCCTCCTCGAAGCGGTCCTGGCCAACGTAGGTCTCAATGGGGTTTCTGGTAACAAGGCGCTCGACGAGACAGCAGAGGTGAACGTAGAGCCCAATGATGGCGTTGCTGCCGATCTTCTCGCCTGTCCTGCGCTGAAGCTCGTGCACGGCGCTCTCGATCTCATGGAATAGCCGCTCCGGGTCGAGGATGGTGATGGAGCGGATGACGTTCTGCAGCGTCATGTTCGAGAGCAGCTTCTCGTGGAAAGAAGAGAGCTCGGAAGCGTCAAGCCACCTGCCGAACACGGCATCAACCTTAGAGGCGGACGCCGTCGACATGATGTCCTCGAGGGCGACGAAGGGGACGGAGGCGACCCCGGGGTCTCCCGTGCCGATGACGGCGCAGACGCGGTGCTCGGAGAAAACGGCGTCGTTCGACCCGTTCGCGACGAGCTGCTTGAAGGGCCTCGTGAGCAGGCGCGCGCCTATGGTGCGCGGGAGGCTCTGCGAGACGAGCTGGCGTATCCTCTCCGCGGCGTCGACCCCGGACTCGGAGCAGAAGACGATGGCGTCCTCACGGTTGACGCGCTCGATCACCTTGCAGTGCGTCACGCACGCGGCGGTCGCATCGCCAAGAACCTCGGCGATGGACTTGCCGCCGAGCAGCGCGACCCCGATCTCGAGCGCAAGACCGGTAGAGACGTTGTTCACCACGCCGATAGTGGAGTCGGTAACGTTCTCGAGGGCCTTATAGGCCTCCTCCAAGGAGCCCATGTCGACGAGGAACACGACCCCGGTGCAGTAGGAATGGCGGTCGACGAGGCGCTGGAGCGGACCGACGATGTCCTTCAGCTGCTGGTCGTAGGGCATGTCGACAGCCTCGTACACATGCATGCCGAGCATACGGTTCGCCGCGTCGGCGATGCTCGTCGCCGTTGAGTAGCCGTGGGACAAGATGACGCAGAGCGTCCGAAGGGCCTTCGCATCGCGAGACTCCGATGCGACGCACAGCGTCAGAAGCGTCTTCGTGAAGTGATCGAGCGAGATTCCCAGCGCCCCTTCCACGTCTGCGGCGACCTGATCGGAGACACTCGAGGCAAACGGCAATTCGGAGGTCACGGCACCGAGGAGATGGGAGATTTGCTCCGCACAGGCAGACTTTCGCTTAGCCAGGCCGATACCCGGCCACAACTGCAGGCAAATCTCCTGGGCCAGTAGAAAAGCGACCTTCCTCGAAAGCTCGATGCCATAAGAAGAGCCTGCGTCGGCAAGGACCGCGCCCACGACGCGCTCGAAGGCGCGCGACCTCGAGGAGGCGACGCCGTGGTCGAAGATCAAGTGATCCTCAACGCCGCGCACAGCGGAGACAGCTTGCGAGACAAGCTCGGAGACAGAGAGCTCCCCGGCGCAGAATCGCTCATCGAGGGAGCACAGGGCATCGAGCGCCTGCTCGACCGGCCCTGTGCTCTCGGCGGCATCCAGAGACGCGTCGATCAGAACGCCATCGTCGGGCTGTTGATCGATCTGCGCGGAGGAGAGGAGCCCGCTGGGAAGAAGATACGGGCGAACGACGACGTAGTCGCCCTCGCGATTGAGGAACGCTTTGGCACAGCAGTTCGTCACGCAGGCGCGCAAGCCGGCGATGTTATCGGAAAAGTCCGCGTTCACGAGGCAACGGTATGCGCCGCGGCTGATCTTCACATCAGAACCGATTCGGCACCCCTCGCTGCGCAGGAAGCTCAAGATGAGATCCTCGCGCTCCTCGGGGGTCCGCTCCTTGAGTGAGGGGACGCGGGCACAGATGGGCATTTTGCTGTAGGCCGAGGAAACCTTCAGGTCATCGGCGGAAAGCGTCGTCGAAAGAACGAGGCGAGCGCGCGGCGCATCCTGGGAGGCATCGAGCCCGAGGGCCGTCGCAAGGCAGTGCTCCATCGCAGAGGGAGAGAGTGCCTCGATGCCGTTGACAAAGACCACACCCCCGCGCGCTTTCGCGATCGACTCGTCAAGAAGCCCGTTGAACGAGGCGGCGTCCGGGACCCCGGCGCAGTCGATGCGCACATAGGAGGAGTCGCGGGACAGCAAGCCCTGGTTCTTGCCGTACTCGTACACAAGGCGAGAAAGGAAAGACTTACCGACACCCATGCCGCCGCTCAAGAGGATGGGCAGGCCAAACGGAGGGTACTGAACCGCAGCCTTGCACTGCTCGACAACGGAGCTGAGGCTCATGTCGAAGCCCACGGCACGCGCGAAGTCACGGTGATCGGCGATTCCCGTCGCCTGGATGAGGTCGGCGAGCGAGGCGTACTCGCTTGCAGAGAGCTTTACCTGAAAACGCTTCTGGAACGCGCGGCGATGAAAATAACGGACAGGCCTGCCCGCCACCTTAACCACAAGACCGGCGCGAACAAGGTCGTTGAGGTACTGGCTCGCCAGGCTCCTGGAGATGATGAGCGTCTCGGCGATGTCGGAGGTGGACAGACGGGCAAGGTCGTCGAGCGAGACGGCAGAGGTGAGGGCCTCGAGATGCTCGAGAATCCTGTCCCTCATGTCGACGGGTTTCTTTGCCAAGCTGTCCTGTGTGGTCTTGTCCATGACTTCTTACCTCCTCGTACAAGGAGTATAAGGGGAGAACAGAGAACGGAAGGGGGCGCGTGGGGGAATCAACAGCTCCGAGGAAAAGTCCACCACTTGAGGGGCAGAAAACAACGGCCATTGAACATTCGGGGCCGACGCTCAACACTTCGGCTCGACACTTCGCTTTGGAAAGGGCCCGGCGCGCCGGGGTCCCAACATAAAGAAGGGCCCCGGCGCGCAGGGCCTAAAGCTTAACCATGCGCGCGGCGATGCGGGCGCAGTCGCAGGCGGCCTTCTTCTCGAAGGTGTTGTAGTCACGACCCGGCCCTCGGCGCAGGGCTTGTCGCTGATGGCGCGCACGACGACGAGGGGCACGCCGTTGAGATAAGCGGCCTGCGCGATGGTGCAGCCCTCCATCTCGCAGCACAGGTCGCCGAAGGTCGCGAGGATTCGCTCCTTCTGTTCCGCGGGCGAGACGAACTGGTCGCCGGAGACGACGCGGCCCTTGAGGACCTTAATGTCGGGGGCGACGGCGGCCGCGGCGGCGCACGCCGCCAGCAAGGGCCGGAACGGATCGCGCAAGATCAAGGCGTCGCCCGGGAGGTCGGGCGTTACCGTCAGCCGGCGCCGCGTCTGCCGCATCATGAGGGAGAACGGCCTGGCCGGCGCATACGGCAGGAAGAGGTTCAAGGTGCACCCCGGGGCGGTCAACGAGGCCGACGTGTCGAACGTCGTCGCGCGCGGCTTCGGCGGCAGGGCGCCGTGCACCCATATATGCAGCGACTTGGTCTGCGTGCGCGTCGGGGCGTCGTGGAACTACGTCTGCCTGCTCGTCGACCTCTGCAACGGGGAGATCGTCGGCCACTCCGAAGGACCGAGGAGGGACGCGCGAGCTCCGAGCCAAGCTCTTGGATTACGTGCACTGGTACAACAACTTCAGGATCCACTCGACGCTGGGCTACATGTCGCCGGTCGAGTTCAGGGAGGCGGGGCCGTCCCTCCCGGAATCGTCCAAATATGTGTTGCCAATCCATAGCCAATCCAGCCATCATCTTCGCGAAGGCGGACGTCAGGAAAAGCTCGGCTTGAGCTCGGTCGGACGCGGTCTGTGGGGCATCATTCAGGCTCAGGGGGTCTCCTTGTCTTCTTCGGTCGCAACCTGAATGATAGGGACGGCCCCTTCTCTCTTTCCCCTTCGTTTTCGACGCGTCACCCTCTCGGCGGGCTTAAGGCCCGCGCTCGCGGGTGCAGGGGCTACGCCCAAACCCCAAAAACGTAACGCCGTGCTCGAAGCGTTTCCGGACGTCAGCGTAATCTCAAATCCCGTTCGTCAACTCATGGGCAAGCCACCTGAGACTACTCATTTCTCCTACTGGCAATGAAGACCTGCGACCTGCAGTTTTGCAAACTGCTTGAAAGCCACCTGCGTTGATTCACTTCCTATTGCAGCTGGCGGCTTGCACGCGAAAAGGCATTTAAGTTTCAAAACGGGCGTTTTCGGCGCTATCGAGCCTCCAAAGGCATCCCGCCGCGCCCTTTGGGACAAAAACAAAAACTCAAAGCCCTGAGTTCGAAAATAGTTTTTGGAGTTGTCCCGACTTTTGTCCCCGAAGCCGACGAAACGCGACAGGGTGTCACCTGGAGGCACTCGATTCGAGACGGCACCGAAAACTGGATGCAACCGGAATGACAGGACGGCAGAACCGAAGCCATCGAGTGGGGATAGAAAAAGGCCCGGGTGCCATGGCATCCGGGCCTTTGCTAGCAACTTGATGTTGCGGGCAGCTTAGAACTTGTGGCCGCACTTCTTGCAGACGCGCAGCTTGTTCTTGCCGTCCTTCTCGTGACCGACGCGGGTAACCTTACCGCACTCGGGGCAAACGAGATTGACGTTGGAGGCGTCGATGGGAGCCTCCTGCGAAACGATGCCGCCCTGCTGGTTGGCAGCGTTGGGCTTGACGGCCTTCTTGACGACCGAAACGCCCTCGACAACGACCTTGTTCTCGGCGGGGAGAGCACGCAGGACAACGCCCTGCTTGCCGCGATCCTTACCAGAGAGAACCTGGACCTTATCGCCCTTCTTGATATACATATATCTCCCCTAACTACAGGGTCTCGGGAGCGAGCGAGACGATCTTCATGTACTTCTTGTCACGAAGCTCGCGAGCGACGGGCCCGAAGATACGGGTGCCGACGGGCGAACCATCGTTGTTGATGACAACGCAGGCGTTCTCATCAAAGCGAATGTAGGAGCCATCCTTGCGGCGGATCTCCTTAACGGTGCGAACGACGACGCAACGGACAACGTCCTTCTTCTTGACGTTGGCGCCAGGGGTAGCCTCCTGGACAGCACCGATGAACACATCGCCGATGCCTGCATAACGACGCTTGGAACCGCCAAGCACCTTGATGCAGCGAATCTTGCGAGCGCCGGAGTTGTCGGCGACGTTCAGCATGGTTTGCATCTGAATCATGGTAGATGTTCCTCCGAACTAAGAACCGAAGAGAGGTGCGCAGCCTTTATACGGCCCGTGGTATGCAAGCCAGGCATACGCACATCTTCGGAAACGTACAAGTCGTAAGAGCGACTGCTTATTTAGCGCGCTCGACGACCTCGATGAGGCGCCAACGCTTCATCTTGGACATAGGACGGGTCTCCATAACGCGGACGGTATCGCCCACGCCAGCCGTGCACTCCTCGTCGTGAGCGTGCAGCTTCTTGGAGCTGGTCATCATCTTGCCGTACTTGGGGTGACGCTTGCGCTCGGTGATGGTGACAACAATGGTCTTGGCACCGGAGACGGAGGTAACGACACCCGTACGGACCTTACGCGAGTTACGCGAATCAGTCATGTTCTCTCCTTAGGTCCTACTCGGCGACAGCGGACTTCTCCGCTGCGATCTCGCGGGCGCGCTGCTCCGTGAGGACGCGAGCGATGTCCTTCTTCACGGTGTTGACGCGAGTGGTGTTGTCCAGCTGGCTGGTGGCCATCTGGAAACGAAGGTTAAAGAGCTCGGCGCGCATTTCCTTCAGCTTCTCAACGAGCTGAGCGTCCGAGAGCTCACGAATCTCTGCGGGCTTCATTAGTTCTCCTCCTTGGCGGCGGCGGCGTCCTCAGCAGCCCACTTGGCCTCGAGAGCGGCCTCCTCAGCCATCTCCTTCTCGATGCGCTGCTCAGCGTTCTTGGCAGCAACAATCTTGGTCTTGATGGGAAGCTTGTGCTGTGCAAGACGCAGAGCCTCGCGAGCGACCTCCTCGGGCACGCCCTTGACCTCGAACATGATGCGGCCGGGCTTGACGACGGCCACCCACTCCTCGGGATTACCCTTACCAGAACCCATGCGAGTCTCGGCAGGCTTCTTGGTGATGGGCTTATCGGGGAAGATCGTGATGTAGACACGACCGCCACGCTTCATGTAGCGGGTCATGGCAATACGAGCGGCCTCGATCTGACGGTTGGTGATCCAATGGGCCTCGAGAGCCTGGATACCAAACTCGCCGAAATGCAGCTCGGTATTACCCTTGGCCTGGCCCTTCATGGAGCCACGCTGCACCTTGCGGTGAAGAATACGCTTAGGGGCAAGCACTACTGACCCCTCCTCTCGGAGTTACGACGACGAGGACGGGAAGAGCCCTCGAGTGCAGGGTTGGGA
Source organism: Collinsella sp. AF37-9 (assembly GCF_003475115.1). Classification (NCBI taxonomy): domain Bacteria; kingdom Bacillati; phylum Actinomycetota; class Coriobacteriia; order Coriobacteriales; family Coriobacteriaceae; genus Collinsella; species Collinsella sp. AF37-9. The sequence goes on from NZ_QROQ01000004.1 coordinate 73,934, forward strand.
ACAGGCTGGCCCGGGAGCTTCTCGCCCAGGTAGATCCAGACCTTCACGCCGCAAGCGCCCATGGTGGTGCTGGCGACAGCCGTGCCGTAGTCGATCTTGGCACGGAGGGTGTGCAGAGGCACGCGACCCTCGCGGTACCACTCACGACGGCCCATCTCGGCACCGCCGAGACGACCGGAGCACTGGATACGGATGCCCTTAGCGCCGGCCTTGCGGGCAGACTGGACAGCCTTGCGCATAGCGCGACGGAAGGCAACGCGGCCCTCGAGCTGCTCGGCGATAGACTGAGCAACGAGGTTGGCGTCGAGCTCGGGGCGTTTGATCTCGACAACGTCGACGGAGAGCTGGCCCTTGGAGACGCCAGCGACCTTCTCGAGCTCGGTGCGGAGGGTATCGATCTCGGCACCCTTCTTACCGATGACAACGCCGGGGCGAGCGGTGAGGATGATGACCTTCACCTTGTCGCCAGCGCGCTCGATCTCGACGCGGGAGACAGCTGCGCGGGAAAGACGCTTCTCGAGGTACTTGCGGATCTCGAGATCGTTACCGAGGGTCTTAGCGTAATCCTTCTCTGCGAACCAGCGGGAGCGCCAGTTCTCGGTGATGCCAAGACGGAAGCCGGTGGGGTAGACTTTCTGACCCATACAGCTTTACGCCTCCTTTCGAGGAGCAACGACGACGGTGATGTGGGAAGTACGCTTCAGAATGCGAGAAGCGGAACCCTTGGCGCGGGGACGGATGCGCTTAAGCGTCGGACCCTCGTCAACATAGGCAGCGGCGACAACCAGGTTGTCGGCACGCAGACCGTTGTTGTTCTCGGCGTTCGCAACGGCGGAACGGAGAACCTTCTCGACATCCACGGCGACGGCGCGGTCGCAGAAGTGGAGGATGTCGAAGGCCTGAGCGACAGGCTTGCGGCGGATCAGATCGACCACCAGGCGGGCCTTGCTGGGGGAAACACGCACGTACTTAGCGACGGCGCGAACCTCGGTGGCCTCAGTTTCAATAGACTTAGTTGCCATTTACGGTTAACCCCCTATTTGGCCTTGTGGCCACGGAACGTACGAGTCGGCGCGAACTCGCCGAGCTTGTGACCAACCATGGACTCGGTAACATACACGGGCACATGCTTGCGGCCGTCGTGGACGGCGATGGTGTGACCAACCATCTCGGGGAAGATGGTGGACGCGCGGGACCAGGTCTTCACGACGTCCTTCTTGCCAGCCTCGTTCATCGCGGTGATACGCGAGAGAAGGCGAGTCTCCACGAACGGGCCCTTTTTGAGACTTCTGCTCATAAGTGCTTTCTCCTAAAACTCGGTATCCGAAATTACTTCTTACGGCGACGAATGATGTGCTGGTTCGAGACCTTCTTCTTCTTGCGCGTACGAAGGCCCTTCGTCGGCTTACCCCAGGGGGTAACAGAGGGACGACCAGAGGTGTGGTTCTTGCCCTCGCCACCGCCGTGCGGGTGGTCGACAGGGTTCATGACGGTACCGCGGACGGTCGGGCGCACGTTCATGTGACGCTTACGGCCGGCCTTGCCGATGACGATGTTGGCGTGATCGGCGTTGCCGACCTCACCGACGGTGGCGCGGCAGGTAACGAGGATGCGGCGCATCTCGGAGGAAGGCATACGGACGATAGCGTACTTGCCCTCCTTACCCATCAGCTGGCAGGAGTTACCGGCGGAACGGGCGATAGCAGCGCCCTTGCCCGGCTGGAACTCGACGGCGTGGATGAGCGTACCGACGGGGATGTCGGCGAGGGGCAGAGCGTTGCCCGGCTTGATGTCGGCGTCAGAACCGGACATGATGGTCTGACCGACCTCGAGGCCCTTGGGGGCCAGGATGTAGCGCTTCTCACCGTCAGCGTAGTGCAGCAGAGCGATGCGAGCGGAACGGTTCGGATCGTACTCGATCGTGGCAACCTTGGCGGGCACGCCGTCCTTGTTGCGCTTGAAGTCGATCACGCGGTAACGACGCTTCACGCCGCCGCCCTGGTGGCGGGTAGTGATGCGGCCGTTGTTGTTACGACCGGCCTTCTTGGGCAGGGGCTCGAGAAGAGACTTCTCGGGCTTGGTGCAGGTGATCTCGGAGAAGTCGGAGATCGTCTGCCAACGCCTACCAGCGGAGGTCGGCTTAAGGTGCTTTACAGCCATTACAATCCCTTTCAATAGGAATCCGTTAGCCATCGCAGACAGGGATTCGAGGTTCTGCCTCGGGTGCGATGACACCGGACGTATACACGGTTCCGGGCGTGTCCATTTTATACGCCCGAAACCTTGAGCTCTCGCCTCCCCTATTTGGGAGGCATGAGCTCACTCAACAGCAGCGAGTCTTAGGCCTGATTGCCAAAGACCTCGATGGTGTCGCCCTCGGCCAGCGTGACGATGGCCTTCTTCCAAGAACGGGTCTTGCCGGCGACATAGCGCACACGCTTGGTTTTGGGCTTGACCGTCAGGGTGTTCACGCGAACGACCTTGACGCCGAAGATCTCCTCGACAGCGTCCTTGATCTGATACTTGTTAGCATCCTTGGCGACCTCGAACGTGTACTTGTTCAGCTCCATGCCGGAGAAGGAACGCTCGGACACGATCGGACGGATGATGATCTCGTGGGCGGTCATTTATGCAAGCACCTCCCCGAAGTGAGCGGCGATGTCGGCGGGCATCAGCACAGCGTTGTTGTTGACGAGATCGTAGGTGTTGGCCTCGTCAGCGGTGATGATGAACGTCTTGGGAATGTTGCGGAACGACAGGTAGGCGTTGACGTCCTCATCGCGAACGATGATGGTCAGACGCTTGCCCTCAAGGCCGAGAGCCTTGAGCATGGCGACAGCAGCCTTGGTGGAAGGCTTCTCGAAGCCGTAGTCGTCGACGAGCACGAGCTCGCCATCGGCCAGCTTGGCGGACAGCGCGGAGCGCATAGCCAACTTGACCTCCTTGTTGTTCATACGCTTAGCGTAGGAACGGGGCTTGGGGGCGAAGACAACGCCACCGTGACGCCACTGGGCAGCACGGATGGAACCCTGGCGGGCACGGCCGGTGCCCTTCTGACGCCAAGGCTTCTTGCCGCCACCGGAAACCTCAGAGCGACCCTTAGCAGACTGGGTGCCCTGACGCCAAGAGGCCATCTGGCACTTGACGATGTGGTGCATAACGTGGATGTTCGGCTCGATGCCGTACACCTCAGCGGCGAGCTCGGCCTCGGCGACCTTCTTGCCCTCGCTGTTCTTTACTTCAAACTTTGCCATTTAAGTGTTCTCCTTGGTATGACGCTGGGCTAAATGGGCTGGGCCCTTAGGCCATACGGATGGCGACGAGACCATTCTTGGCACCCGGGACAGCGCCCTTGACCAAGATGAGGTTCTGCTCGGCATCGATGCGGACAACGGAAAGGTTCTTGACGGTAACGCGCTCGTTACCCATGTGACCGGCCATCTTGACGCCCTTGAGGACGCGCGCAGGATAGGCGCACTGACCGATAGAACCGGGGTGACGCTGGAAGTGAGAACCATGCGTCATAGGACCGCGGCGCTGACCCCAGCGCTTGATGCGACCCTGGAAGCCCTTACCCTTGGAGGTACCGATGACGTCGACCTTCTCGACATCAGCGAAATCAGCGACGGTGACGACCTCGCCGACCTTGTGCTCCTCGCCGTTCTCGACGCGGACCTCACGAAGGAAGCGGACAGGCTCGACGCCAGCCTTGGCGAAGTGACCAGCCATGGGCTTGTTCACGTTCTTGGCCTTGATGTCGCCGAAACCGATCTGGACGGCGTCATAGCCGTCGGTTGCCTGAGTTTTAACCTGCGAGACAGCGCAGGGGCCAGCCTGGATGACCGTGACGGGAACGACGTTATCGTCCTCGTCCCAAACCTGGGTCATGCCAATCTTGCGGCCGAGAATCATGCTGATCAAGATATGATCCCAACTCTCGCGTGGTCTTGGGACAATGCGTACACCACCGAGCGTACGCCCCTAGAGGACCACTACTTACACGACGTGCTCCCCAGCCTTGTATTTCGCCCGGACTACCTGACAACCCTATTAAGCAGGCATTTTGTCCAGCCAGAATACTCCCCTGGTTTCACACAGCTGTTTAGTATACACGGCTGCGGGCGTATCCATCGAGATTCATATTTCACTCACATTGTTTACGCAGGTAAAGTGCGTGGATGGCTCCCGAGCACGGCGGAGGGCCGGAGAAATATATTAAGGTCATCGCGAGTTCCGCACGCAAAGGAGAGCACTTAATGTGCTCTCCGTCTTGCGCAGGACTGTAGAGCAGGGACCTTAATATATTTCTCCGGCCCTCCGCCGTGCTCGGGAGACGACACGTTGATGTCTGCTTAACTCTGCTCGCTCAGCTAATTACTTTGTTGGGGGTCCACTATTTGCTGGAGGGTGAACTTGCATTGCATTGGCTCGCCTTCTGCTTGTGGCTTTTCCTCGTCAAAAACGAAGATCATGATGGCGCAGTTGGGGAGTTTTGCTGGGAGCTCGAAGCCCTCTGGGGCTGCGGCCTTGATAAATTGGCGGCTGGCGCTGCCGTGGCTTACTGCTAGGAGGGTTTCGATACCATCGGCGCCCATGAGATTGGTGAGGGTGCCTACCATGCGTTCTTGCAACGCGTGGCTTCCTTCTCCTCCGAAGGGGACCAGATCCTCGCCGGGGTCCCAGACGTCGGTAGGCAGCGCGTCGTGGGGGCCTTCCTCAAAGGTGCCGTAGCTGCGCTCGATGATGCCTTCGCAGGACTCGACTGCTGCATCCGGGCCGAGGAGTTCGGTTGCGACGAGACTTGCTGTGTTCATGGCTCGGCCTAAGGGCGATGAGACCACTTTGTCGGGGACGACGCCGTGGGCTTTGAGCCACGCGGCTGCCATTCCCGCTTGTTTACGGCCCAGGTCGGTTAACGGTGAATCGCAGCGGCCCTGGACCAGCTTTTTGACGTTGAATTCTGTCTGGCCGTGGCGGAGTAGATATAGCTTCTTCATGCTCTCCCCTTCTGCATCATTTGCTTTATCGGCTCGGCCCTACTCGTGGGTATGCCCTACGTAGTCTTCGTCGATCGTGATCTTGGCAATCGACTTGGGATATTCAGATTCGACACGTTTCGCCAACGCGTGCTTTAGGTCCTCGGCGCTCATCGCCAAATCCGAGGGACGTACGCAGTCAAAGATCACGTTGGTATGCGTGGGACCCGGAACACAGCGTAGGTCGTGGATCGAGAGGCGGCTATCAATCTCCTGGGCCATGGCGTTAATGCGTAAACGCATGCTCGCCACCTTGGGATCGTCGGTCACGATGGGGTCGTAATGGAGCGTGACAATCATGCCGTCTTCGTTCCTAAACGCCTGCTCAATATTGTCGAGCGTGTCATGGCTTTTCAGCGGGCTGACCTCGGCTGCCATCTCGGCGTGAGCGCTTGCGAACTTCCTGCCCGGGCCGTAGTCGTGAACCATCAAATCGTGAACGCCCAAAACGCCGGGGTAGCTCATGATCTTGTCTCGAATGTGCTTGACCAGCTTAGGATCGGGCGTCTGGCCCAAAAGCGGGCTCACCGTATCCTGGATGAGTTCAAAACCGCTCCAGCCAATATAGGCGCCAACGGCAAGGCCGACCCATGCATCAAGATTGATATGCGTCACCTGGGAAACAATCGCGCACGCCAGCACGGCGCCCGTAGCAAGAACATCGTTCTTGGAATCCTGCGCGGTCGCACGCAGCGTCTCGGACTCAATGCGGTCACCGAGCTTTTGGTTGAGGGCCGCCATCCACAGCTTTACGACCATCGAAAGCACTAGAACTGCCACCAGGGCAAGCGAGAACTCGACAGGTTCCGGGTTGACGATACGCTCAACCGAGGACTTCACCAGTTCGATGCCAATAAGCAGCACGAGCGCCGCCACAACCAGACCCGAGAGATACTCGTAGCGGCCATGTCCGTAAGGATGCTCGGGGTCGGCCGGCTTGCTCGCCAGCCTAAAGCCCAGCACGCTCACGATATTCGAGCTGGCATCGGACAGGTTGTTCATGGCATCCGCCACGATCGAAACCGATCCCGACAGCACGCCAATTACGCCCTTCGCAGCACAAAGCGCAACATTGGCGAGAATACACACCACGCCCGTCAACGTGCCCACGCGCGCACGGTCGCCCTGCGCACGACGAACAATCCACTCAACCATCTATATCCGCCCCCACGGTACTACCTATATATCTATTGCTCAAACGGATTGTAGTGTAGCCACTTTGCCCCACAGATACAAAAAGGCCGCAACCCACACGGGCCACGACCTTGGAACATGACAAAGAAATCGCCCTTTGTCGCACGGGTTTATGCGCTTGCTTCGGCCACGCTCTTCGAGGTTTCGGGTGAATCAGCTCCGTCCCCCGTCGTCTGCCCCTTCGCCGGCACCACGCCAAAGCAGTAGCTCAGCGCCGCAGACACCGCAAATGCCACACCGCCGGCAGCACAGCACCACAGCAGGTTCGAGATGCCGCCCGTGGCAAAGCCAATGACCATGAGGACATTCGTCATGCCGATGGTATAGGCCGTAACGTGGCCCACGGCCGCAACAAGGCCTCCGACGGCACCGCCAATGGCCATGCACGTCAGACACCTGCCATATTTAAAGCCGCAACCGTACAGCGCCGGCTCGCTTACGCCGCCAAGAACACCCGAGATTGAATAGCCCAGCATGAGCGCCTTCTCGTCCTTATCCGCAACGCGAAGCGACGCGCCAAAAGGCATGCCCCAAACGGCGAACGTCGCCATCGTCGCGGCAATCAGGATGCACGAATCCGTTCCCACACTCATAAACTGCGCGTACGCAAGCGATAGGACAACGTTGCTGATACCCGCGATCTTAAGAAACTCCCAACCCGCGGCAAGCCCCATGAGCGTGAGCAGCGACACGATGCCACCGGAATTGCCAAGCATAAACATAAGCTGGCCCAACAGCATGCCCAGATAGCTGCCCGCCGGCGCTGTAATACACAGCGAAACCGGAACCATGACGAGCATGGTTGCAAACGGAACGAACGAAAATGCCACGGCCTTAGGGATAACTCGATGAAAGAAACACTCCACTCGCCATAGCACGGGCACCGAGATGAGGACCGGAATAACAGTCGTCGTGTAATCGTTGACCGGCGCGGGAAGCAGACCATACACGGAAGTCATCGATGCCCCCGCCGTCGATGCGGCATCGACGAGCTTAAGCAGATCGGGCGCAATCAATACGCCGCCCAGCATCATGCCCAGTTGTTCCGAGCAACCGAGCTGGCGGGCAGCCGCCCAACCAAGATAGATGGGCAAAAAGTAGTAACCGGCGTTATAGAGCCAACTGTAGAACAGGCGATAGATTTCGGAATCGGCAGGCCACAGGCCCAGCATGCCTTCGCCCATAATGACGGCGACGGTGCGGAACAACGCCGCGCAGACAATAAAGGGCAGCGCCGACATCATGCTTTTGGACAGATAGTCCACCACGGCCATGGCGTTTGATGAAACCGTCGTTGTAAACGAGGTGTTAGAAACTTGTGACATGGAACGCCTTTCCCAATGTGACATGCGGACTGCCCCTTTGTCACATCGTGCGGTACTGACCGATTGCGCGGTACTTTTCGTAGCGGAGGTTTGTGAGGGTCGCGTCGTCGAGCTGCCCAAGCGTATCGAAGGCATCAAATGCCGAGGACATGACGGCACCGGCGATCTCCTCATGCGACAGGCCCCTATCGTCAACAATGCCGTCGATGATGCCGAGCGCCAACAGATCGGGGGCCGTGAGCTTAAGCGCTTCGGCGGCCTCATTCGCGCGGTCGGTATCCTTCCACAGGATCGACGCACAGGCCTCGGGGCTCACGACCGAATAGGCCGAGCTCGAGAGCATCAGGATGCGGTCGGCCACGGATAGCGCCAGCGCGCCACCAGAGCCGCCCTCGCCTGTCACCACCGAGACAATCGGCGTCTTAAGGCCGCTCATCTCCATGAGATTCTGGGCAATCGCCTCGCCCTGGCCGCGTTCCTCGGCACCGATGACGCAAAACGCGCCCGAAGTATCGACCAGGCACAGAACCGGTCGACCAAACTTTTCGGCCTGGCGCATAAGGCGACGCGCTTTGCGGTAGCCCTCGGGATGTGCCATACCAAAGTTGCGACGCATGCGCTCTTTGGTCGTGGTGCCGCGTTCGATGGCGATGACCGTTACGGGGCATCCGTCTTTCCAGCCAATGCCAGCCACTACAGCAGCGTCGTCGCCAAAGTAGCGGTCGCCGTGCAGCTCCACAAATCCATCCAGGCCCAGCGAGATCACCTCGCCTGCCGTGGCGCGATCTGCCGAGCGGGTCTGCTTAACAATCTCGAGCGCGGTTTTTGGTGCGGCCGAGCGCTTGAACAAGTGTCCCAACTTTTTGCCGCGGCGACCCGTATGCACGATCTCATGCGGTGCCCCCAGGCCGGGCGCGTGCCCTTCGTGCAGCGCCAACAGCTCGCCTACCGTGAGCGCAATCTCGCCACGCGGAACAACGGCATCGCAAAAGCCGTGCTCCAGCAAAAACTCGGAGCGCTGGAATCCCTTGGGCAGGCGCTTGTGCATGTTCTGCTCGATCACGCGCGGGCCGGCAAATGCCGTCAGGGCATCCGGCTCTGCCAGGATAATGTCGCCCTCCATGGCAAAGCTCGCGGTTACGCCTCCGGTCGTGGGGTCGGTGAGCACCGTGATATACAGGCCGCCCACCTCGCTGTGGCGCCTAACTGCCGCAGAAATCTTGGCCATCTGCATAAGCGATGTCACGCCCTCTTGCATGCGCGCACCGCCCGAAACGGTAAAGCCGACAACTGGCAATCCCAGCTCGGTCGCATGCTCAAATGTGCGACAGATCTTCTCGCCCACCACGGAACCCATCGAGCCCATCATAAAGTTGGCATCCATAAAGAAGAGAGCTGTATCGCAACCGCAGATTTTGCCCCTGCCGCACACAACGGCATCGCGCTCGCCCGAACGCTCGCTCACGCTCTTGAGTTTGTCGGCATAACCGGGAAACGAGAGGAAGTCCTCCGACGCCAGATTAGCATCCCATTCCTCAAACGTGCCCTCGTCGACCGTCATGCGCATACGGTCGCGCCCGCTCACGCGAAAGTGCTTGCCGCAACGAGGGCAGACCTCGAGGTTGTCGTGCAGGCGCGCCTCATCGATCACACGGCGGCACTCCGGGCACTTGATAAACACGTGGCGCGCGGGAAACTCGGCGCACGACTCGGTCATCGGCCCCTCGAGGACGTTGACCGTCTTCGCTTTTCTATTCATCAGCATAGAGATGCCCCATCAGATCGGTGTGATACATGCCCGACAAGAACTCGTCGTTTGCCAGCACGTCGAGCTGAAGCTCGCTGTTTTCGCTCACGCCCTCGATCACGAGCTCGCCCAGGGCCGAGCGCATCTTGCGAATGGCGCCGTCACGCGTGGGCGCACACACGATGAGCTTGCCGAGCATGGAGTCGTAGTACGGCGGAACGTTCGCACCGGTAAACATGGCGGAATCCCAGCGCACGCGCGGACCACCCGGCACACGCAATGCGGTGACCGTTCCGCATGACGGCAGAAAGTCCGGCGTTTCGGCATTGATGCGGCACTCCATGGCGTGGTTGCGGACCGGTACGTCCTCCTGCTCAAAGGGCAGGGACTGGCCGGCGGCCACGCGCAGCTGCCACTTGACCAAGTCGGTATCGGTCACAAACTCCGTGACCGGATGCTCAACCTGCAGACGCGTGTTCATTTCCATGAAGTAGAAATTGCCGTCGTCCGAATACAGGAACTCGATGGTGCCGGCGCCCTCATAGCCAACGGCACGAGCCAGGTCGCGCGCGGCCTTGTGCATGCGCGCGCGAATGTCGTCGTGTCCGTCGAGGCACGGCGCGGGGCTCTCCTCGATCAGCTTTTGGTTGCGACGCTGTACCGAGCACTCGCGCTCGCCGAGCGAAAACACATGGCCCTGCTTATCGGCCATAATCTGCACCTCGACATGGTGCGCCGGCGCGACGAACTTCTCCATGTAGCACTCACCGTCGCCAAAAACGGCCTCGCCCTCGGCACGCGCTTCGATAAACGCTTTTGCCGCATCTTCCACGCGCTCGACCTTGCGAATGCCGCGACCGCCGCCACCCGCACGCGCCTTGATGAGCACGGGGCAGCCGATGCGCTCGGCCTCGGCCGTCGCCTCCTCGGGGCTTTTGAGCAAATCGCAGCCCGGTACGATGGGCACGCCCGCCGCGGCAGCCGTTCGACGCGCGGCGTCCTTGTCGCCCATGCTGTCGATCACCTCGGCCGAAGGACCGACAAACGTCAGGCCATACTTGTCGCAGTCGCGCACGAAGCTCGCCTTCTCGGAGAAAAAGCCATACCCGGGATGAATTGCCTTGGCGCCCGACTTTACGGCACAGGTGAGCACGGCATCGTCGTTGAGGTAGCTCTCGGCAAGACGCGGGCCGCCGATGCAATACGCCTCGTCGGCAAGCTGCACGTGTAGCGCGTCCGCATCGGCCGTGGAATAAACGGCGACGGTCTTGATGCCCATATCGCGGCACGCGCGGATAACACGGACCGCGACTTCGCCTCGATTGGCGATGAGCACTTTGTCGAACATGAAGCCTTCCTTAACTTTCGTGCATGAGTGCAAAAGACATATCGGCACGGCAGCAAACCTCACCGTTGACGCTCGCAGTACCCGTCGCAAAGCGGAACGGTCCGCGCGCACGCGTGATGGTGCACACCAGATCAACCGTGTCGCCCGGGCGCACCGGACGCTTAAAGCGCACCTTATCGAGACTCGTATAGAACGGCGTCGCGCCGCGTGCCTCCTCATCGCCCATCAGCAGCACGCAGCAGTTCTGGGCGAGCATCTCGCACTGAATCACGCCGGGGACGACCGGGTTTCCCGGAAAATGCCCCTGCAAAAAGTACTCGTCGCCCGTGATCGTGATCTTGCCGTGGGCCTCGTCGCCCACCAGCTCGGCCTCGTCGAGCAAAAGCATCGGTTCGCGATGCGGCAACAGTTCTTTAAGCTCTTCTTTGTTCATGGATATCACCTATCCGATCCTCATAAGGCAACTGCCGAACTCCACGAGGTCGCCGTCGGCCACGCAGATCTCGAGCACCTCGCCGTCTGCCTCGGCCGTCACCTCGTTGAGAACCTTCATGGCCTCGATGATGCAGAGGGTCTCACCGGCCTTGACCTTGGAGCCCACGTGCACAAACGGCTCGTCGCCCGGCGCCGGGGCAGCATAGAAAACGCCGACCATGGGAGCGGTCACCTCGGTGCCCTTGGGCTCCGGTGCGGCGGCAGGCGCCTGCGCGGCGGGCTCCGGTGCGGCGGCAGGCATGGCGACAGGAGCCACCGCCGGAGCAGTCACGGCACCCGGCATAGGCATGGGCACGGCAACCGGCTGCGCGGCGCTCGCGCGCTCGAGTTCGACCGCGGTGCCATCGGGCTCCTCAACGCGTACGCGCGTGAGGCCGCGGTCCTCCATAACATCGGCTATCTCGGCAAGTCTTTTGGAATCCATGCTCTAGCTCCTCGTATATCTACGCAGCGCGATGGCGGCGTTGTGCCCGCCAAAGCCCAGGTTGGTCGAAAGCGCCCAGGTAAGGTCGGCGCGAACCGCGCGATTGGGCGTGTAGTCAAGATCGCAGGCGGGATCGGGTGTGTGGTAGTTAATGGTCGGCGGCACCACGCCCTGCTCGAGCGCCATGGCGCAGGCCATGACCTCGATGGCGCCCGTAGCACCGATCATGTGACCGGTCATCGACTTGGTCGACGAGACATGTGCGGCGCGCGCCGCGTCCTCGCCGAGTGCTCGCTTGATGCCCGCCGTCTCGGACGAATCGTTGAGCTTGGTCGAGGTGCCGTGGGCATTGATGTAGAGACCCTCGGAAGGCTTGACATCGCCCTCGGCCACCGCCAGCGATATCGCGCGGGCAATGCCGGCAGCCTCGGGATCGGGGCTCGTGATGTGATAGGCATCATCGGTGTTGCCGTAGCCCACGACCTCGGCGTAAATGTGCGCACCGCGCGCCTGCGCATGTTCCATGCTCTCGAGCACGAGCACGCAGGCGCCCTCGCCCATCACAAAGCCGTCGCGGTCTGCATCGAACGGGCGGCAGGCAGTCGCGGGATCGGGGTTGGTGGTCAACGCACGGCAGGACGTAAAGCCCGCAACGGCATCGGGGATAATTGCGGCCTCGGCTCCGCCGGCGAGAATCGCATCGGCATAGCCATGCTTGATGGCGCGGAACGCCTCGCCCACGGCATGGGCCGAGGTCGCGCACGCGGTCACCACGGGCAGGGTCGGGCCTTTTGCCTTGTGGCGGATCGCGATATTGCCCGAAGCCATGTTGGGGATCATCATCGCGATCATATAGGGCGATGCACGGCTAGGCCCTCGATCGGCGATCGTGTGGACGTTGTCGACAAGTGTCTGCATGCCGCCCACGCCCGAGCCCACGTAGACGCCCAGGCGTTCGTGATCGATGGCGCCTTCGACATCAAAGCCCGCATCGTGCATGGCCTCGTCCGACGCCGCCATCGCAAACTGAACGCAGGGGTCGAGATGCTTGGCGTCACGCTTGCCAAAGTACTCGTTGCCGTCAAAGCCCTTGACCTCGGCCGCCACCTTAACGGCAAACGCATCCGTATCGAAGTGCGTGATCGGGCCGATACCGCACGTGCCGGCGCACATAGCCGCCCAGGTGGCAAGCGCCGTGTTGCCGAGCGGCGATACGGCACCGATGCCGGTGATTGCAACTCTCTGTTCCATCATGGTCTCCTCATCCAAGCCGTTCTTCGGCCCTGGTTTCTACATCGCCATTCCGCCGTCGACGCGCACGACCTCGCCCGTAATGTAGGCAGCCGCATCACTCGCTAAAAAGCGCACCACGCCGGCCACTTCCTCGGGGCGTGCCATGCGCTTAAGGGGAATCTGTTCCTCGGTTGCCGTACGCACCTTCTCCGAGAGCTTTGCCGTCATATCTGTCTCGACAAACCCGGGGGCGACCGCGTTCGCTCGTACGCCACGAGGCGCAAGCTCGCGCGCCACCGCCTTGGTAAGCCCTATCACGCCCGCCTTGGAAGCAGCGTAGTTGGCTTGCCCGGCATTGCCCATCAGGCCCACGACCGAGCTCATGTTGACGACGCAACCGCCGCGCTGGCGCATAAAGGTCTTGGTGAGCGCGCGCGTCATATTGAATGTTCCCTTGAGATTGACATCGAGCACGCGATCGAATGCGTCATCGCCCATGCGCATGAGCAGGCCATCGCGGGTGATGCCGGCATTGTTGACGAGCGCCCAAATGGAACCAAAGTCGTTGAGGACCGCTTCCACACACGCGTTGACGGCAGCGGGATCGGCCACGTCGCATTGATATGCGCGTGCCGTGGCGCCAACCGCCTCACAGGCTTCGCACGTCTCGCGCGCCGCATCGACGCTGCCGGCATAGACGACGGCGATATCAAAGCCGTCCTCCGCCAGACCGACAGCGCAGGCGCGGCCGATACCCCGCGAGCCGCCCGTGACCAGTGCCACGCGACGTGAGTCGTTGCGCTCGAGCGCGCCGTTGTTCAAGTTGCCCATGTCATTCCTTTCGGGTTACAGCCCTGTGGACTATGCGAGCTCGTCGGCAATAGCTGCGACCTGCTCGGCCGTTTCGCACGAATACACGCGAACGTCGCTCAGCGTACGCTTGGCCAGGCCCGACAGCGTTTTGCCAGGGCCGACCTCAATAAACGTGTCGATGCCCTGATTCTGCAGAGCATGCAGCGTGTCGACCCAACGAACGGCATGACTCACCTGATTGGCCAAGACATCCGATGCCGCTCGCGGGTCCGCCGGATAGGGCGCCGCCGTCATGTTTGCCATGACCGGAATCAGCAGCGGTGACGGCGCGTGGCCGGCTTGGATATACGTCGCCAGCCCCTCAGTCGCCTCGGCCATATAGGGGCTATGAAATGCGCCCGACACCGCGACTTTCATAGCGCGGCCGCCAGCCTCTTTTACCAGGGCGTCGAGCTCCTGCAGCGCCTCGGGCGGTCCGGCAACAACCGTCTGCTGCGGACTGTTGTAGTTGACCGGCCAGCAGTCCTCGCCGGCCTGTTTTGCCAGGTTCTCGACTTGCGCCGCATCGAGCTTGATGACGGCGCGCATGCCGCCCGGATGGCGCTCGGCAGCCGCGGCCATCAGCGCCGCGCGCTCGCACACGAGCTCAAAGCCCGCTCGCGTATCGAACGCCCCCGCAAAGGTGAGCGCGGCGACCTCGCCAAGCGAAAAACCCGCACAGGCGGCAGGTACCACGCCGCGCTCACGCAGGGCGGCAGCCGCTGCCAGATCGTGAACGAACACGCACGGCTGCGTGTTCTCGGTCTGCGAGAGCTCCTCCTTGGAGGCGCTTCGGCACTGCTCACTGGTCCCCGGGCGCACCTCGTCGGCAATGGCGAACACCTCGGCGGCCGCCGGCGATGCCTCGATCAGGTCGACGCCCATCGCGGGGTGCTGGGCGCCCTGGCCGGCAAACAGAAACGCTACGCCACCCATGCGCACGCACCCTTCAGGACGTGCTCGGCGCCATCGACCAGGTCGTCGACGATTTCACGTGCGCTTTGGCGCTCGTTGACCATGCCGGCAATCTGTCCACACAAAAACGAGCCCTCTTCGTAATTGCCGTCCTTGGCGGCCTTGCGAAGGGCGCCCGTGCCCATGGCCCCGAGCTCCTCGACGCTTACGCCCGCCGCCTCGCTCTTGGCGTAGGCGTTGGTGAAGGGGCTCTTGAGGGCACGCACCGGGTGTCCCGTCGAGCGGCCGGTCGCACGCGTCGAGGTGTCGTTGGCCTTCAGGACCATCTCCTTGTACTGCTCCGATACGGTGCACTCATCTGCAATCAGAAAGCGCGTACCCACCTGCACGCCGGCGGCGCCCAGCATAAAGGCGGCCGCCACGCCGCGGCCATCAGCGATACCGCCAGCCGCAACCACGGGAATATCGACCGCATCGACAACCTGCGGCACCAGTGCCATCGTCGAGGTCTCGCCAATATGGCCGCCTGATTCGGTACCCTCGGCAACCACGGCAGTGGCTCCACGACGCGCCACGAGGCGCGCCAGCGCCACCGAGGCAACGACCGGGATGACCTTGATGCCCGCCTCGTTCCACGCCTTCATGTACTTGGTGGGATTGCCGGCACCCGTCACGACGACCGGCACCCGCTCGTCAATCACGACCCGCGCGACCTCGTCGGCAAACGGGCTCATGAGCATGACGTTGACGCCAAAGGGCTTATCCGTCCTGGCGCGCAGCTCGTGAATCTGGTCGCGCAGCCAGTTGGCGTCGGCGTTCATGGCCGCGATAATCCCTAAGCCGCCCGCCTCGGACACTGCGGACGCCAGCGAGGCGTCGGCGATCCAGGCCATACCGCCCTGGAACACGGGCTTTTCGATGCCGAGCAGATCGCAGAGAGGAGTCTTGAGCATCTCTACTTCTCCAATGCCGCCTCGACCGTATCGGCGAACTCGCCGACCGTCTTGGGGTTCTCCTCGGTATCGAGCTGGATGCCAAACTCGTCCTCGACGGCGACGAGGATCTCGACGGTGCCCAGGCTGTCGAGACCAATCTCCTCGAGCGTGGACTCGGGCTTCATCTCGACGTCGTCAAGACCGGCGGTCTCGCGGATAACATCGCAAACGCGCTCGAAGGTCTTCTGATCTGCCATGGTAGTTCTCCTTTGTTTGTGCCCTAGGGGCGTTTTTATTTCCTATGTGCGACTACTTCCAACGAAGTAGATAGCCACCTATATCCAGACCGGCGCCAAATCCAACGAGGGTGATGGTGTCGCCCGTGTGAAGTGCACCGGCGTTTGCCAGCCGGTCGAGGGCAAGCGGAATGCATGCGCTCGAAATGTTGCCGGTCTCGCGCAGCGTTCGAACCACGCGCTTGTCTGGCACACCGAGGCGCTTGACCGCCTGACTCAGGATTCGTTCGTTAGCCTGATGGAATACAAAATGGTTGATGTCCTCGACCGAAATGCCCGCATCGCTCGCAAGCTTATGGACCGTGTCGCAAATCGCGTTGACGCCGAACTTGAACACGCGGCGGCCATTCATGGACAGCACGCTCTCGCTATCTGCGGAGGCCTTAAACGGCGAGGTGCCGACCAGACCGGGAACGCACAACGTCTCGACGTCGGGCGCCGTCGAAAGCTCAACGGCAAGGGGGCTGTCTCCCCCAGCCTCAATCACCGCGGCGCCTGCCCCATCGCCAAAGAGCACACAGGTGGTGCGGTCGGTCCAGTCGAGCGCGCGCGTCATCTGCTCGGCGGCAACGACAAGCACATGCTTGGCTCGTCCTCGGGCGATATAGCCCTCGGCAACATCGAGCGCAAATACGAAGCCGGCGCAGGCAGCCGAGACATCGAAGGCAGGGCACGTCGCGCCCAGTCGCTCAGCAACGGCACACGCCTCAGCGGGAACAAGGTGGTCACCCGTCGTCGTCGAGCAGACGATCAGATCCAACTGGCTCGCGTCGATTCCGGACACCTGAAGTGCCCGCTCGCTCGCCGCTACGGCAAGGTCGTCAAGTGACTCGGTGGTGCAGACGTGGCGGCTCTTGATACCTGTGCGGGTAAAAATCCACTCATCCGAGGTATCGAGGAACTCGGACAGCTCGTCATTGGAAACACTGCGCTTAGGAAGCGCCGAGCCTGTTCCAAGAATCGTGAAACCCATCACTAACCTCCTTTGAGTTGTTGACGTGTTTACATCGACCATGAGAGGATAGCGCATTTCAGTCGTTGTTAACGTGTTAACATTAAATTGTCCAAATGCGACAAAGGCTTCACATTGTGTCTCTCTCGACACCATTGCGTTATTCACTTATTCATTAAGGAGGTAGCAGCCGTTATGGATGCCAAATTAACGATAGTCGACGTAACCGGATCGACCAACGATGACCTGCTCGAAGCAGGAAAACAGGGAGCGCCGCACGGCACAGGACTTGCCGCCCGGGCTCAGACAGCAGGACGCGGCCGGCGCGGCCACAAGTGGGATTCAACCGCCGGCAACCTATTGCTTTCGATTGTCCTGCGTCCATGCGTTAATCCTGCGAAGTACTCTGGTCTTGCTGCCGTCAGCGGCCTAGCGGTGCTCGAGGCGCTCGAAAAACAGGGTCTTGCAAACGAGATTGGCCTCAAATGGCCCAACGACCTGGTCGCGCGTGGACGCAAACTCGGCGGCATTCTGGTCGAGGCCGCACGCGATAACGAAGGCAAACCTTTCGCCGTCTGTGGCATTGGTGTCAATGTGAACTATGCGCCCCAAGAGGTGCCCGATGGCGGCCTGCCGGCAATCGGTCTCTCGGACCTTAACGAGAACGTTCCAGCTGTCGACATGCTCCTCGATGAGGTCTATCACGCAGTTATAGACGCTATAGATGCCTGGGCAGAACGCCTCAACGCCATGGAAGAAAACACCGGACCGCTCGCGCCCGTCCACGGCGAATATGTCGCTCACCTCAATTGGATTGGAAAGCACGTTATCGCCCGCTCCCCTGCCGGTGACGAGCTGGCGCGAGGCATCTTTAAAACGGTCGATGGCTTTGGTCGTGCGTGCATCGAAACAGAAGACGGCTTGCGATCCTTCCATTTTGAGGAAGCGTCATTGCGCCCCTTGAGTGAGTAGGTCGCCACAGCCAGCCGCTCGGCAGCCTTACCCGGCGATCCAAACCCATCATGCAAAACAAAAGGGCCCCGCTACCGTAGCGGCAGCGGGGCCCTTTAAGCTATGAGCGATATCGCTTAGAGCTTGATGTCGATGTCGACGCCAGCGGGGAGGTCGAGACGCATAAGCGAATCAACGGTGCCCGAGGTGGGGTCGAGGATGTCGATGAGGCGCTTGTGGGTGCGCATCTCGAACTGCTCACGGGAGTCCTTGTTCACGTGCGGCGAGCGGATAACCGTGTACAGGTTGCGCTCGGTGGGCAGGGGGACAGGACCGGAAACGCGAGCGCCGGTCTTCTGAGCGGTCTCGACGATGAGCTTCGCGGACTGATCGACGACCTCGTGATCATAGCCCTTGAGGCGAATGCGGATCTTCTGGGTAGCCAACTTAAACCTCCAAAGAGTGCGAGAGATGCTCTCGCGGATTACGTAACAGGGAGCTCGAACTTAGGCGTTCTTGCTCATGACCTCGTCCACGATGGACTTGGGCGCGGGCTCATAAGAGTCGAACTGCATCGTGTAGGATGCACGGCCCTGGGTCTGGGAGCGAAGGTCGGTAGCGTAACCGAACATCTCGCCCAGCGGCACCTTGGCACGGATGAGCTTGCTGTTCTTGCGATCCTCCATGCCCTCGATCTTGCCGCGGCGACCGGAGAGGTTGCCCATAACGTCGCCCATGTACTGCTCGGGGGTCTCGACCTCGACAGCCATGATCGGCTCGAGCAGCTGCGGGTCGGACTTCTTGAGGGCGTCCTTGATAGCCATGGAACCGGCGATCTTAAAGGCGGCCTCGGAGGAGTCGACCTCGTGGTAAGAACCGTCGAACAGGGTGACCTTAACGTCGAGGACCGGGAAGCCGGCGATAACACCGGTGTTCAGGGCCTCCTGGATGCCCTTGTCGATGGACGGGATGTACTCCTTGGGCACGACGCCGCCGACGATAGCGTTGACGAACTCGTAGCCGAAGCCCTCCTCCATCTTCTCGAGCTTGATGACGGCGTGGCCGTACTGACCGCGACCACCGGACTGACGGACGAACTTGCCCTCAGCCTTCTCGACGTCGTGACCAGCGGTCTCGCGGTAGGCAACCTGGGGCTTACCAACGTTAGCGTCAACCTTGAACTCGCGGAGCAGACGGTCGACGATGATCTCGAGGTGCAGCTCGCCCATGCCGGCGATGATGGTCTGGCCGGTCTCGTGGTTGGTGGACACCTGGAAGGTCGGGTCCTCCTCGGCGAGCTTGGTCAGAGCCAGGGACATCTTGTCCTGCTCGGCCTTGGTCTTGGGCTCGATGGCAACGTCGATAACGGGCTTAGCGAACTCGATCTTCTCGAGGACGATCTCCTTGCCCTCGGCGCACAGGGTGTCACCGGTGGTGGAGTTCTTGAATCCGACGCAAGCGACGATGTCGCCGGCGGCAGCGTCGTCACGGTCGATACGCTCGGCGGCGTTCATCTCGAGGATGCGGCCGAGGCGCTCGCGCTGACCGTTGGAAGCGTTGACAACGTAGGAGCCGGACTCGGCGCGGCCGGAGTAAACGCGGACGTAGGTGAGCTTACCGACGAACGGGTCGGTCATGATCTTGAAGACCAGGCCGGAGAAGGGCTCGTCGAAGGAAGGATGACGCTGGATCTCCTCGCCGGTGTCCGGATCGGTACCGGTGACGGCCTCAACGTCGAGCGGGCTGGGCAGGTAGTCGACGACAGCGTCGAGCAGCTCCTGGACGCCCTTGTTCTTGTAGGCGGAGCCCACGAAGACGAGGTTGAGCTCGTTGGCCAGAACGCCCTTACGCAGAGCAGCCTTGAGCTCCTCGACGGTGAAGTCCTCCTCCATGAGGATCTTCTCCATGAGCTCGTCGTCAAAGCTGGCAGCAGCGTCGAGGAGCTCCTCGCGCTTGGTGGCAGCGATGTCGGCGAACTCAGCCGGGATCTCGTCCATCGGCTCGGGGTAGGTCATGCCCTTCTCGTCGGCCTTGAAGTCCCATGCAGTCATGGTGACCAGGTCGATGACGCCCCAGAAGTTGTCCTCGGCGCCCATCGGGACCTGAGCGGCCACGGCGTTAGCGTCGAGACGATCCTTCATGGTCTCGATAGCGTTGAAGAAGTCAGCGCCCACGCGGTCATACTTGTTGATGAAGGCGATGCGGGGAACGTTGAAGGTAGAAGCCTGACGCCAAACGGTCTCAGACTGGGGCTGAACGCCGGCAACGGCGTCGAAGACGGCGACAGCGCCATCGAGGACGCGCAGGCAGCGCTCGACCTCGGCGGTGAAGTCAACGTGGCCCGGGGTGTCGATGATCTGGATGCGGTAGTCCTTGCCGTCCTTGTTCCAGAAGCAGGTGGTAGCAGCGGAGGTAATGGTTACGCCGCGCTCCTGCTCCTGAACCATCCAGTCCATGGTGGCAGCGCCCTCATGGACCTCACCGATCTTGTGGGTCTTACCGGTGTAGTAAAGAATACGCTCGGTCGTGGTGGTCTTACCGGCATCGATGTGGGCCATGATGCCGATGTTACGGGTATCGGAAAGCTTGTACTTAGGCTTAGCCATGTTAGTTCCTTACCTTAACTTACCAACGATAGTGAGAGAACGCGCGGTTGGCCTCGGCCATCTTGAAGACGTCCTCACGCTTCTTGACGGAAGCGCCCAGGCCGTTGGAAGCGTCGAGGATCTCGTTGGCGAGACGCTCGGCCATGGTCTTCTCCTTGCGAGCGCGGGAGAAGTTGACGATCCAGCGGATACCCAGAGCGGTGGAACGACGGGAGTTGACCTCCATCGGGACCTGATAGGTAGCGCCGCCGACACGCTTGGGCTTAACCTCGAGCGTGGGCTTGACGTTGTCCATAGCCTTCTTGAAGGTAGCGAGAGCGTCGCCACCCTCAGACTTCTCGGCAACGATCTCGAAAGCGGTGTAAACGATGCGCTCAGCGGTGGCCTTCTTGCCGTCAAGAAGGACCTTGTTGATGAGCTGAGTCACCAGGCGGTTGTTGTAAACGGCGTCAGGCTGAACCTCACGACGATTAGCTGCTGCACGACGCGGCATGTGAAATCTCCTTAAGTGTCTACCGTGCGGCGCTTAGGCGGCACACGGCGAAAGTATCAAAACGTTATCTGGCTTATTTAGCCTTGGGGCGCTTAGCACCGTACTTGGAACGGGCCTGCATACGGTTCTGGACCGGAGCAGCGTCGTAGGCGCCACGGATGACGTGATAACGGACACCAGGGAGGTCACGGACACGACCGCCGCGGACGAGCACGATGGAGTGCTCCTGCAGGTTGTGGCCCTCACCCGGGATGTAAGCAGTAACTTCGATGCCGTTGACAAGGCGAACACGGGCAACCTTACGAAGAGCCGAGTTCGGCTTCTTGGGGCTCGTGGTGAAGACGCGGGTGCACACGCCGCGCTTCTGGGAGTTGTGCTGCAGAGCAGCGTTCTTGGACTTCTTGGGCACGGAACGACGGCCCTGGCGAACCAGCTGGTTAATAGTAGGCAAAGCGTACTCCTTCTCGAATGATTCCAGCTTTCTGTAAAGTGCAACGGCTTGAATCGAGGGGTCAGCATCCCCCTACGAAACACGCAGTTCGATAGGATACGTGCCGTTAGCTGTGTCGTCAACAGACCACGCCGCCGGGCGTATCCCAAAATAGCTATATTTCCGCAAAGCCTCCATAAAAGGAATCCCCGCCTGTGCGCAAGTGCCCATTCCAGCCGTCCATGTAACGCAAAAATGGCCGCTTCCCCTAGTGGGAAGCGGCCTCAAGTCTTACGAATAGACGATGGTAAAGGGTACTTCTGTTTCGGTCTCTCCTGTTGATGTGTACCTCATGCCCTCAAGGGTTACCGAGACCACTTGATTGACATTGATCAGCTTTGTCGGAACCGAGATGTTCTCCCCGCTATTGCGCGTCAGCGAAAAATAGGAATTGTACGCGCCTGCAGCATCGTCTTCGATAATCTGCTCCGATCCATCCTTGTAGGTAACGGTCAACTTTTTCGTGACTGCGTCAATGCCCAGATCATCGATGTGCGTCTGGATGGAAAACGGGCTAATCTCAAGAGGCGAGTCGTCGGAGCGGAGCTCCTTTGTATCGACGTACGCTCCGACGCTAAACTCGGGTGTCGATGCCTCGACATGCTTCGCATCCTCACCTTCGCCCTCCGTCCAGCTGATATTCCAGGTGACAGCATGTCCTAAATCTCGATCGCGATTCCATGAGGCAAAGTACATTGTGCCGTTAATGACCGTGTCGCTTGATGTGTCTTTATCAATGGTGCAGCGTGTGTCAGCCCATTCCTCGCCGAAGTTCATGCTGGGCGTGCCGATGCCTTGTTCTTCTTCACCATAGAGAACAAGTTCGCCAGTCTCTGCTGCCGGCTTGTAGTAGTTAACACCATTTGGATTGGACAACGTAAACGTCACGGCACCGCAACCGTTTTTATCGATAGCCATATCATGAATGTCGAGTGTATAGCCGTTGCCCTCGACGGACAGATTGACCTTCTGTACTGAACCCTCCAAGCTTTGGGGCGCAATGCCGTCACCAAACTCTCTAGTGTAGGTATATTTAGTCCCCGACGAGCCACCTTGAGTCCAGGTAATGGACTCTCCGTTGCCGTGGTTTCCCCAGGCAGAGGCAAAATAACTGGAATTGACGACGGCATAGGCGACCCCTCCGGTCGCCAGCACTCCGGCAAGGCATCCGATTACGGCAACATAGAGAGGCTTCGCGTGGCCCTTTCGATGAAGCGGCTCACCCGCAGCAGCATCAATAACACAGTCGGCAAGATCGCTATCGGCTTGGATGGACTCGAAGGCCTGCTTGATTTGATTGGATTTCACGGCCGCCCTCCTCTAGGATGAATTTGAGCTTCGATCTACCGCGAGCTAAACGCGTTCTAACGGTCGCGGCTGGCACATGCAATAACTCGGCAATCTCTGAAGTCGAGAAGCCCAGATAGTAATAGAGCACGATGGGGATACGGAATCGTTCCGGAAGCCGCATGACGTCCGACAGGACGGCCTTAGTCTCGTCCTGCGCCGCCAAGAGCGAATCGGTCAGATTCTCGATATCCTCCACGCGCCTCCACGGTTTTCGAAAGAGAGACTTGCATTCATTGATCGTGACCCGGATAAGCCAGCGGCGAAGATGTTCCCAACTTTCAAAGTGTCCATCGCTTTTAAGCAACTTAAGAAAGACATCTTGGGCAATATCGTCGGCATCGGCGCGATCGCGCAGGTACGTCAAGGCGATCCGAAACACGACATCACGGTGGTCTTCAACCGCCTGTCTAAAAGCTTGTTCTTCCATAATCACCTCCCGGTGACGCTGATGGTTCTTGATGAGGTCCTCACCATAGATACGCTTTGGCCGAACGAAATGTTTCAAATCCAAGCAGGAAAAACCTACCAAAATAAACCTGTCCCTTATTGGCAAAAGGAATCCCCTTCTGTGCGCGGGGGCGGATTCCCGGAACGGGCGGCCCGCTGTTTAAGTTTGCTGCTCTACAGTCCTGCACAAGACGGAAAGCACATTAAGTGCTTTCCTTTGCGTGCGGAACTCGCGACAAACTTTAACAGCGGGCCGCCCGTTCCGGGAATCCGACGTGCTCGTCGGGGCAACGTTCCTCACCAAAAAAGACCCGCTCCCCTGTTGGGAAGCGGGTCTTTGGAAGGGCGGTTAACGTACTAGGAAATTATTCCTCGTCGTTGTCCTTGGCCTCTTCGGCGTCGTCGGTGTCCACGAGCTGGTTGAGCAGCTCGTCGAGGGACGCCATGTCCTCGTTGATCGCGCCGTTGGCGGGAGCCTTCTTGTCGTCGATCGGGGCGCCCAGGAGCTCCTCGTCGGCGTCGGCGTGATGCGTCGGAGCGGAGGTACCCAGCAGGATATCGTCCGGACCGTCGGGGCTAAAGACCATCTGCAGCAGCTGCGAGAGGTCTTCCTCGTCGGCAACGTCGTCGTTGTTCTCGAGGATGTAGAGCAGGTCGTGGGCCTCCAGGCCGTCACGGAGCTCCTCGATCGCCTTAGCACCGATACCATCGATGCGCAGCAGATCCTCCTCGGACTTGCCGACCAGGTCGCCGACCGTCTCGATGCCGACCTCGCTGAACTTGTTGGTCCAACGCTGCGACACGCCCAGGTCGTCGAACAGGTACAGGCGAGCCTTCTCGGCGGAGATGGTATGGCCGTTGCGGGTGAACGAACCGTCAGCACCACCGAACTCGTCGTAGCCGGCCCAGTCGAGCTGCTGCGGGAGCTGCTCGTCCAGGTCCTTGAGCTCCACAGGAGCCCACTCGGGCAGCGACTTGGCGTTGGGCGAAGCCGGGCCGTCGATGTCCACGTAGCCGTCGGCCGTGCGATACGTCAGCTTGGCGTTGGCGTACGGCTTGAGGCCGGTACCAGCCGGGATCTTCTTACCGACGATGACGTTGGACTTAAGGTCGAGCAGGTGGTCGACCTTGCCCTCGATGGCAGCCTCGGTAAGGACGCCAGCGGTACGGATGAACGAAGCGCTCGACAGCCAGGAGTCGATGTTGGACGCGACCTTGAGCGTACCCAGGATGACGGGCTCGGCCACGGGAGCCTGACCGCCCAGACGGGCAACGCGCTCGACCTCGTCGGCGAACTCGTAGCGGTCGACGTACTGACCAAGCAGGTACTTGGAGTCGCCGGGGTTGGTGATCTGAACGCGACGCAGCATCTGACGCGCGAGCACCTCGATGTGCTTGTCGTTCAGGTCGACGCCCTGGCTGGTGTAGACGTCCTTAACGCTCTCGACGAAGGTGTGCATCGTCGACTCGATGTCGGTCAGCTTGCGCAGGTTGCGGAAGTTGACGAAGCCCTTGGTGATCTGGTCGCCGGCGCGAACCTCGCAGCCGTCCTCGATCTCGGGCATGAAGCGCACCGATGCGGGGACGCGACGCTCGTCGAGGACACGGGTGTGATCCTCGGAATCGGTGAGCGTCAGCACGTACTCGGACTTCTCGGGCTTAATCGAGAGGTGGCCGGAGTACGGAGCCAGCTCGGCCTCGCGACCCAGAATCTTCTCGTTGACGTTACCGACGATATCGAACATACGGCTGACCGTAGGCAGACCCTGCGTAATATCGTCGACGCCTGCGACGCCGCCGGAGTGAATGGTACGCATCGTAAGCTGCGTACCGGGCTCGCCGATGGACTGGGCGGCAATAATGCCGACCGCGGTACCGATGGCGACCGGACGACGGGTGGAAAGATCCCAGCCGTAGCACTTCTGGCACACGCCGTACTTGGAGCGGCAGGTGAGCAGCGCGCGAAGCTTGACCTTCTTAAGGCCGGCATCGACCATCTTCTGGATGTCAGCGACCTTCTCGATGTAGCCGTCCTGCTCAAAGAGCACGGTGCCATCGGGAGCCACGACGTCCTCAATGAAGCAACGGCCGACGAGGTCGGTGTTGAGGTCGGTGGTGCCGGGGATGATGAGGTTGTAGGTGACGCCCTCGTGCGTACCGCAGTCCTCCTCGCGGACGATGACGTCCTGGGCCACGTCGACCAGACGACGGGTCAGGTAACCAGAGTCCGAGGTGTGGGATGCGGTATCGACCAGGCCCTTACGGGCGCCGTAGGTCGAAATGAAGTACTCGAGCGGCAGCAGGCCCTCGCGGAAGTTCGCCTTAATGGGAAGGTCGATCGTCTCGCCGGACATGTCTGCCATCAGGCCACGCATGCCGCCGAGCTGACGCAGCTGGGTCTTAGAACCACGGGCGCCGGAGTCGGCCATCATGTAGAGCGGGTTCTCCTCGTCGAACAAGTCGAGCATGAGCGCTGCAACCTTATCGGTACAAGCGGTCCACTCATTAACGACTTCGATGTGGCGCTCCGTCTCGTTGATGAAGCCCTCCTCGAAGTACTCGTTGATCTGGTCGACGTTGGCCTGGGCGCGATCGAGCAGCTCCTGCTTCTCGGCAGGGATGAGAGCGTCCCACACCGAGATGGTGAGGCCAGCGCGGGTAGCGTAGTGGAAGCCGGAGTACTTGATGGCGTCGAGGATCGGGCCGACCTTGGCCTCGGGATAGCGATCGCAGCAGTCCGCAACCAGCTTGGCCACGTCGCCCTTGACCATCTTGTAGTTCATGAACTCGTAGTCTTCGGGCAGGCACTGGCGGTTGAAGATGATGCGGCCGATGGAGGTCTCGAAGCGCGCGGTCTTGTTGCCGGTGACGTCGTAGTCGACGAACTCGTTCTTGCCGTTCTTGACGCGGAAGATACGGGTGCCGTCCTCGTTGATGACATTGGCGTCGGCAGCGGACACGCGGACCTGAATCTTGGCCTGCATGTCGACCTCGGAGCGGCAGTCATAGGCGTGCAGCGCGTCGTCGAAGCTGGCGAACACGTGGTTCTCGCCCGGCAGACCGTCGCGGACCTGGGTGAGGTAGTACACACCGATGATCATGTCCTGCGAGGGGATGTTGACCGGCTTGCCGGATGCCGGAGAGCGCAGGTTGTTCGCAGAGAGCATGAGCACGCGGGCCTCGGCCTGAGCCTGGCTGGACAGCGGCACGTGGACAGACATCTGGTCGCCGTCGAAGTCGGCGTTGAAGGGCGAGCAGACCAGCGGGTGCAGGTGGATAGCCTTGCCCTCGACCAGAACCGGCTCAAAGGCCTGGATGGACAGACGGTGCAGGGTCGGTGCACGGTTGAGCAGCACGACGCGGCCGTCGATGACCTCTTCGAGGATATCCCACACAAAGGTGGCACCGCGGTCGATAGCGCGCTTGGCGCCCTTGATGTTCTCGACCTTGCCGAGCTCGACCAGGCGCTTCATGACGAAGGGCTTGAAGAGCTCCAGCGCCATGGTCTTGGGCAGACCGCACTGGTGCAGCAGCAACTTGGGGTCGGTAACGATTACCGAACGGCCGGAGTAGTCGACACGCTTGCCCAGCAGGTTCTGACGGAAACGACCCTGCTTGCCCTTGAGGGCCTCGGCGAGCGACTTGAGCGGGCGACCGCCACGGCCAGAGACCGGGCGACCACGACGGCCGTTGTCGAACAGGGCGTCCACGGACTCCTGGAGCATGCGCTTCTCGTTGTTCACGATGATCGCAGGGGCGTCCAGGTCGAGCAGGCGCTTGAGTCGGTTGTTACGGTTGATCACGCGACGATACAGGTCGTTGAGGTCGGACGCGGCAAAGCGACCGCCGTCGAGCTGGACCATCGGGCGCAGATCGGGCGGAATGACCGGGATGACATCCAGGATCATGTTCGCGGGGCTGTTGCCACCCTTCAGGAAGGCGTCAACGACCTCGAGGCGCTTGACGGCCTTCTCGCGCTTCTGCTTCTGGGAATCCTCGTCGGCAATGATGGCCTTGAGCTTCTCGGCCTCGGAAGGAAGGTCGATGGCAGCGAGCAGGTCGCGGACGGCCTCGGCACCCATGCCACCCTTGAAGTACATGGAGTAGTAGCGGGTCATCTCGCGGAACAGCGGCTCATCGGAGATGAGGTCGCGCTCGGTGAGCTTCATGAAGGCGTTGAAGGCGTCCGTGCGGAGCTGCTTCTCGTCCTTGCACTCCTCCTCGATGTCGACGATGCCAGAGGCGATCTCCTCGGGGGTCAGCGGCTCCTCGTCGGAGAACTCGTCAAAGTTCTCGGGGTCGCCCTGCTCCTTGAGGGACTCGATCTGGCGGGCGCACTCGGCATCGATCTCTTCCAGATCGGCGGCGAGCTCCTCGCGCAGGTCGTCAGCGTCGGCCTCGCGAGCCTCGTAGTCAACCTCGGTGATGATGTAGCTGGCAAAGTACAGAACCTTCTCGAGGTCCTTGGACTTGATGTCGAGCATACGGCTCATCGGGAAGCTCGTGGGGCTCTTGAAGTACCAGATGTGGGACACGGGAGCGGCGAGCTCGATGTGGCCCATGCGGTCGCGACGCACCTTGGCCGAGGTGACCTCGACGCCGCAGCGCTCGCAGACGATGCCCTTAAAGCGGATGCCCTTGTACTTGCCGCAGGAGCACTCCCAGTCCTTGGCGGGACCGAAGATCTTCTCGCAGAACAGGCCGTCCTTCTCGGGCTTGAGGGTACGGTAATTGATGGTCTCCGGCTTCTTGACCTCACCGTGCGACCAGGAACGGATCTGGTCGGCGGAGGCAAGGGAGATCTTTACCGAGTCAAAATCAGTAGCTTCGAAATCTGCCACAGTCAACTACTCCTTATCAGTGGTCGTGGCGGCGACAGCCTCGGGTGCCTCGGCGGTCTCGGCATCCTCGGCCTCGACGTCGGTGTCAACGCCGGCGAGCGCAGCCAGGTCGTCGAGAGCAGAGGTCTCCTCGGCGGTCACAGGGGCGGAGGCGTCCTCGTCGGCATCGTGCATGGGCTCGATGTCCAGCGCGAGGGAGCGGATCTCCTTGACGAGAACCTTGAAGGACTCGGGGATACCCGGAACCGGGACGTTCTCGCCCTTGACGATGGACTCGTAGGTCTTGACGCGGCCCACGGTATCGTCGGACTTGACGGTCAGGATCTCCTGCAGGACGTTGGAAGCGCCGTAAGCGTACAGTGCCCAAACTTCCATCTCGCCGAAGCGCTGGCCGCCGAACTGGGCCTTGCCGCCCAGAGGCTGCTGGGTAACCAGGCTGTAAGGGCCAGTCGAACGGGCGTGGATCTTGTCGTCGACCATGTGGCCGAGCTTGAGGATGTAGGACGTACCCACGGTAATGGGCTCGCGGAACTCCTCGCCGGTACGGCCGTCGAACAGACGGGTCTTGCCGCGCTCGTCAAGCTGGGTGACGAACTCGGGGCGCATGTGATCGCCAAAGGCAGCGGTGGCCTTGTTGAGCATGTTCTTGTTGGCACGACGGATGACCTCGGCGATCTCGTCCTCCTTGGCGCCGTCGAAGACGGGCGTGGCGGTGAAGAACGGACCGGGGACGTACTTGTCGGAGTCGGCCTGCTCGGTATCCCAACCGCAGGCAGCAGCCCAGCCAAGGTGGCACTCGAGCAGCTGGCCGACGTTCATACGCGAAGGAACGCCCAGCGGGTTGAGGATAACGTCGATCGGGGTACCGTCAGCCATGTAGGGCATGTCCTCGACCGGCAGAACGTTACAGATAACACCCTTGTTGCCGTGGCGGCCGGCGATCTTATCGCCCTGCTGGATCTTACGACGCTGGGCGACGTAGACGCGCACCTGCTCGTTGACGCCGGGGGCCAGGTCGTCGCCGTTCTCGCGGCTAAAGCGGACGACGTCGATGACGCGGCCGTAAGCGCCGTGAGGCATCTTAAGGGAGGTGTCACGGACATCGTGGGCCTTGGCACCGAAGATGGCGCGCAGCAGGCGCTCCTCGGCGGTCAGAGCGCTCTCGCCCTTAGGCGTGACCTTACCGACCAGGATGTCGCCAGGGCCGACCTCGGCGCCGATGCGGATGATGCCGTCCTCGTCGAGGTTGGCAAGCATGTCCTCGGAGAGGTTCGGGATCTCGCGGGTAATCTCCTCGGGGCCGAGCTTGGTGTCGCGGGCGTCGATCTCGTGACGGGTGATGTTGATGGTTGTCAGCAGGTCCTCGGCCACCAGGCGCTCGGACACGACGATACCGTCCTCGTAGTTAAAGCCTTCCCACGGCATGTAGGCCACGGTAAGGTTCTGGCCCAGCGCGAGCTCGCCGTGATCGGTCGAAGGACCGTCAGCCAGGGGCTCGCCCTGCTCAACGGTGTCACCGACGCGCACGAGCGGACGGTGGTTGATGCAGGTGGACTGGTTGGAACGCTGGTACTTGGCCAGGTGATACTCGTCCATGCCGCCGGCATGCTTGACAATGATCTTGGCGGCGTCGGCAAAGATGACCTCGCCGGCGTTCTTGGCCAGGGTGACCTCGCCGGAGTCCAGGGCGGCGCGACGCTCCATGCCTGTACCGACATAGGGAGCGGCAGGGTGAACCAGCGGCACGGCCTGACGCTGCATGTTGGCGCCCATGAGCGTACGCTTGGCGTCGTCGTGCTCAAGGAACGGGATCAACGTGGCTGCGACGGAGAGCATCTGGCGCGGCGAGACGTCCATGTAGTCGACGTCCTCGACAGGCACGTCGGCGGGAGCGCCGAAGGAGCCGTCGAAGTCGCGGGTACGGGCGATCACGGTGTGCGGACGGACGATCTTGCCCTCGGCATCGGTCGTGATGAACTCGTTGGTCTTGGGATCGAGCGGCGTGTTGGCCGGCGCGATGACGTGCTTCTCTTCCTCGTCAGCGGTCATCCAGTCGATCTGGTCGGTGGCAACGCCGTTTTCGACACGACGGAACGGGGCCTCGATGAAGCCATACTCGTTGACGCGGGCATAGAGGGCGAGCGAGCCGATCAGGCCGATGTTGGGGCCTTCGGGGGTCTCGATCGGGCACATGCGGCTGTAGTGCGAATTGTGAACGTCGCGGACGGCCGTCGGCACGTTGGTGCGGCGGCTGGAGCCGGACTTGTGGCCGGCAAGACCGCCAGGGCCGAGTGCGGACAGACGGCGCTTGTGGGTCAGACCGGTCAGGGGGTTCGCCTGGTCCATGAACTGCGAGAGCTGCGAGGAACCGAAGAACTCCTTGATGGAGGCCACGATCGGGCGGATGTTGATGAGCGACTGCGGGGTGATCTCGTCGATGTCCTGGGAGCTCATGCGCTCACGGACGACGCGCTCCATACGGCTCATGCCGATACGGAACTGGTTGGCGACGAGCTCGCCGACGGTGCGGATGCGGCGGTTGCCGAAGTGGTCGATGTCGTCGACCTTGAAGCCCTGCTCGCCGGCAGCGAGGGACAGCAGGTAGCGCAGCGTCGCGACGATATCCTCGTCGGTGAGCACCGTGACCTCTTCCTCGGTGGTGAGGTTGAGCTTCTTGTTGACCTTGTAACGACCGACGCGGGCCAGATCGTAGCGCTGCGGGTTAAAGAGCAGGCCCTCGAGCAGGCTGCGGGAAGCGTCCACGGTGGGAGGCTCGCCCGGGCGCAGGCGACGGTAGATCTCGATAAGGGCATCCTCGCGGGTGAGGGCGGTATCGCGCTCCAGGGTGCGCTTAATCACATCGGAGTTGCCGAGCAGCTCGATGATGTCGTCGTTGGTGACGGCAATGCCAAGGGCGCGCAGGAACATCGTGGCGCTCTGCTTGCGCTTACGGTCGATGGAGACCATGAGCTGGTCGCGCTTGTCGACCTCAAACTCAAGCCAGGCACCGCGGGACGGGATGATCTGGGCCTTGTAGATCTGCTTGCCCGAATCCATCTCGGAGCTGTAGTACACGCCCGGGGAGCGGACGAGCTGCGAGACGACGACACGCTCGGTACCGTTGATGATGAAGGTGCCCTGATCGGTCATCATGGGGAAGTCGCCCATAAAGACGAGCTGCTCCTTGATCTCGCCGGTCTCCTTGTTGGTAAGACGGACGTCGGTCAGAAGCGGAGCCTGATAGGTCATGTCCTTCTCGCGGCACTCCTCGACGGTGTGCGCGGGATCGCCAAACTGATGCTCGCCGAAGGTAACCTCGAGAACATGGTTCTGGCTCTGGATGGGGCTGGATTCCTTGAACGCCTCACGAAGGCCCTCGCTCTTAAAACGCTCAAAGGATTCCCTCTGAACAGAGATAAGGTTGGGGAGCTCCATGGCCTCCGGGATTTTCCCGAAGCTGACACGCGTGCGCTCAGTGGCAGTGATTGCGTTGGTCACCAGGTTTTTCCTCCTTCACGGAAATGCTCGGTGGATTGGCGAGGCATGGCTTCGCCAGTTATCGCAACCTAATAGTTTATCAGGTACCGACCGTTGAGCAAGAAAAGCCTTGACGCGATTGAGTTTTTGGAGTAGCAAAGTTTTTCGACAGAAAAGGTGCAGGTAGATAGGTGTGTATAGAACATATGTTCATATATTTTCTGTGAACAGAGCTGCTGGCGCACGCCGCTGAGTAGCGAAATGGAAGCGCGGGCACAGCCCAAATCAGAACCACCCTTAAAAAGGGTGGTTTGCTCTTAGGGTATAAC